>JAGNMH010000657.1 GCA_017991275.1 Acidobacteriota bacterium | reverse complement strand
TTACCATGAAACGAATACTGAACCGAAACCAAGTCACTTTGTCGAAAATGGTGTCCCCAATCTGTACTAATTTCACTGCTGACGTGACAGCCAAGCACGATGTCTACGTCTTTGAACAAACCGGCGCGAACAAAAAATGCTTTGGAGCCAACCAGTTCTTCGGCGACACCAGGCAGGATTCTCAACGTGCCGGAGATTTTGTTTTTCTCCATCAACTGCTTCAACACCAGAGCCGCAGTGATGTTGACGGCCATTCCCGAATTGTGACCTTCGCCGTGACCGGGAGCGTCGGCAACAATCGGATCGTGATAGGCCACGCCTGGTTTTTGCGAAGCTCGCGGAATGCAGTCAATGTCTGTGATGAATCCGATGACTGGCTTGCCGCTTCCCCACGTTGCCACCCAGGCCGTAGGCATTTCAGCAACTCCGCGTTCAACCTTAAATCCCTGCTTTTCCAAAACGCCGGTCAAGTATTTGCTGGTTTCGTATTCGTGAAAGCCAAGCTCGCTGTAACTGAAAACCTGATCCACCATCTGCTGGGTGAAGGTTTGCAGCTTGTCCACTTCAGCGACGGCTTGCTTCTTCAAATTGTCTAAATTGTTTTGAGTGCTGGCAGGTTGAACAACAATCAATACAGCCAGTAAACACAGGACGATTTTCTTCATGACAGAACCTCCGGGTTGAGTTTAGGAAAACGCGGGCATACTCGGATTGCCCAAAATCAAAGTCAAGTTGGCCATTTACTCTTTTGCTCCAACCGCACAAAATGCGCCGCCACCCCAACAGCCAGGAGAAAGCCCATGGACGAAAATATCGTATTGGAAAAGTCGTACAAGTTCGCGCTTCGCGTCGTTCGTTTGTACAAACACCTTTGCGAAACCAAAAAAGAATTCGTGCTGAGCAGACAGATGTTGTTCACCGGAACGGCTATTGGCGAACACGTCAAAGGCGCTCAGGAAGTTGATTCGAGACCTGATTTCTTTCACGAGATGAGTCTGGGGTTAAAGATGGCTTCCAAGAATGAGTATTGGCTGGAGCTGCTGCGCGACGGCGGTTTTCTGGAAGACAAGGAATTCGCTTCGATTCACACAGACTGCGTGGAGCTAATCAAATTGCTTAAATCAATCACTAGGCCAACCAGACGAACAGAAACAAATTAAGCATTAGCCACTGCCCATTAGCCATTATTCGACAGGGTATTTACCCAAGCCGATAATGGTTAATGGTAAATGGTTAATGCCTAATTTCGACCGTCTGCTTTCTGTCGGCGAGTTAGTAGAAGTGTGCTTAAGCTTTGATGTTGTCGCGCGAATGATCCCAGTAAACCGGTTTCTTGTTTCTGGCTGCCAAGTTGACCATGTGGGCAACGGCTGCTGCACGATGACCGGCGAAGACATCTTCGACTGGTTGTTTGCGATCTTTGACGGCTTGTTGAAAAGCTTCCAGGTGGAGCACGTTGGCGTTCGGGCCGACACTGCCCCAACGTTCATCGCCTGTGATGACTTTCGGTTTCCATTTGCGCGGAACTTCGCGCTCGATGACTTTCGGGTCTTTGTAATAAGCCTCTTGCAACTTGCTTGACCATGAATCAACGATCCAGCCGTTGTCGTCTCCTTCGGATTCAGGCGAAAAAGCCAAGTCACGCCCAAGCGACAGCGAGCCTTTGGTTCCCAGGATTTCAATGCTCCGTCCGCCGCCAGATTCATTGTTGAACGTGCCGCTCAGATTAACGGTGAAACCTTCCGGGTACTGCAAAATTGCGTCCAGCGTATCCGGCACGTCGCGCGACTCTTTCCAACGATACAGCGCCCCTGCGGCAACGACCATTTCCGGCGCTTTGGCGTCCAGAATGTAATGCAGCGTCGTCATAACGTGGACGAACAAATCCGTAGCCATTCCGCCGGAATAATCCTGATAGCAACGCCAACGGAAAAAACGTTCCGGGCTGTAAGCGTGCTTAGGTGCATTACCCAAAAACATTTGCCAGTTGACCGTTTGTTCATTGGCGTCAGGTGGAATCGGATAAATCCACGCGCCTCCGGCAGAATTTCGATTCGTCGTCGAACGAACCATCGTGATTTGCCCCAGCTTACCGGATTGAACTATCTCACGAGCCTTTTGCTGAATCGGAGTGCTGATGCTTTGGCTGCCGACCTGCAAAATTCGCCCCGTCTTTTTGACGGCGGCGATGATTTCCAGACCTTCGGCGACGGTGTAAGTCAGCGGCTTTTCTATGTAAACGTCCTTGCCCGCTTCGACTGCGGTGATGGCATGGTCTTTGTGCCAGTGGTCGGGAGTTCCGATATAAACAGCATCAATATCCGGCGAAGCCAGCAACTCGCGATGGTCTTTGTAGACTTTGGCACGGCCTTTAGTTCGCTCCTGAGCGCGTTCCAGACGGCCTTGATAAGCGTCGCATATTCCGACGACTTCAAAGCCGGGCATACGTACGACATCGCTCATCACCTGATGCGCGCGAGCGCCAACGCCAATGAAGCCAAGCCGTATTCTGTCATTCGGGCTGTCTTGCGGATTGCCAATTGGATTGGATCGGGCCTCAGTGTGGCGACTGGTTCCCAAAATCAAACCTGCGCCTGCTCCGGTGGCAGAAGTTTTCTTGATGAAATCTCGGCGATTGATCTTGTTTGACATAAATCTTCCTCCATTAATGTTGTTGGAAAAGAAAGCTTCGCGCTTCTTTCACCGCAGCCAAGTATGCCTGCATCCCCAGGCCTATTCTTTTGCGGTCAGCAATTCTTTGATCAGATTTTCAAGTTCGGCTTTAAGTTTCGTAAACCGTTCGCCGGTCGCACGGCCTTCAAAACCTGCGTGAATGCGTTTCACCAATCCGTCGCGCCCAATGAATATCGTTGTCGGATAAGCGCCGAAGCCAACCAGTTGCGGCAGTTTTTGTTGAATTTGTCCGTCTTCCGTCGAACCGGCTAACAACACTGGATATTTCAAGTTGTGACGTTTCGCGAAAATCTTGACCTGTTCCAAATCGCGCGCTGCTTCGCCTGAATATTCAAAGGCCAAAGCGACAGGCTGAAAACCTTCTTTGCCGTAACGATCAAACATCTCCTGCAAAAACGGCGCTTCTTCGTGGCAGTTTGGGCACCAGCTTCCAGTAATTGAAACGGCTACGACTTTATTTTTGAAAAGCTCGTCGGTGTTTGAAACCAGCTTGCCATTCAGGTCGGGAAAGCTGAATCGCAAGGCTTCAGCCGGATTGCTCATCCGAGTGTGATTCATTGGATCAGGCAGGTTGGCGACAATTGCTTTGTTGCTTTCGGTTATGCGCTCGGCAACGACTTTACGAATCGGATCAGTCAATCCGAAATCAACGATGCCTTCAAGCTTTCCTTCAGGCGTCAGCTTGGCTCTGAAGACCCGGCAGTTGATTCCGTCAAATCGGTTAAGTCGCAGTTCTCCGTTTTCAAACCTGCCGGTCATGGCTCCCCAATCGCCGCTGACGGGAATGATCGTGCCGCTGACTTCGCTACCCTGCTGTGAAGCTTGTTGACGAAAAGCCGCGCGCCAATAACTCAACTTCGGCTCCTGACCGACAGTCATCAGCCATTCACCTGTTAGGTCGGTGGGCTTGCCGGACGAAGTTTTAGCGACTTCGCCTCGCATTGCGTGAAGCTCTCGCTTCAAAATTGTTTTTCCCCATTGCCGATTAAACGTGCCTTGCAAATGATCGCCGTCAATCGTCGCGGTCATTTCGGCATCGTAAAAATCATAACGAAGCTTCAGCTTTCCGCCTTCAAACGAAGCGTCGGTTGAAACCGTTCGCTCATCGCCGTTGACCAA
>JAGNMH010000655.1 GCA_017991275.1 Acidobacteriota bacterium | reverse complement strand
TTTTTCTACACTGGGCTGCCCGAAGTGGGATTGGAAAAAGATTCTGGATCAAGCTTCGCAACATGGTTTTGCGGCTCTGGAATTGCGCGGCATTCTGGCTGAGATGGATTTGCCAAAATCGCCGCAATTTGTCGGAGCCAAATTGACTGAAAGCCTGAAAGACCTGGCGGCCTTGGGGTTGAAAATTTCCGATCTCGGCGCTTCGGCTCGATTGGGTGAAGCCGATCCTGCCAAACGCCCGGCGCAACTTGACGAAGCCAAACGGTTTATTGATCTGGCTCATCAACTGAAATCTCCCTACGTGCGAGTTTTCGGTGGCCAATTACTGAAAGGGCAAACCATGGAAGATGCGACCAAACGTATCGTGGTCGGCTTTCAGGAATTGCACGAACACGCCAAAGGCAGCGGCGTAACATTGTTGATTGAATCGCACGATGAATTCACAACGTCGCCATCCTTGCTGGGCATTTTGCAAGGCGTCAATCGTCCGACGACTGCCTTACTGTGGGACGCGCACCACACTTTTGTCAGTGGCAAGGAACAACCCGCCGATACTTTCAAACAGTTGGGTAAATTTGCTCGACACACTCATTTGAAAGATTCACGCCAGGAAGGCAAAGACCGTCGTTACGTGCTGACAGGCACCGGCGAAGTTCCCGTCAAACAGACCGTCAAGGTTTTAGCCTCGAATGGTTATCGCGGCTATTACTGCTTCGAGTGGGAAAAACGTTGGCACCCCGAAATCGAAGAGCCGGAAATCGCCTTCCCGCATTACGCCAAAATCATGCGCGAATATCTGGCTGAAGCTGGCGTCAAATGATCTGAGGATTTCCGTACAAAGCTCTGGCATTGCCGAACAACCGACTTAAACAAGGAGAGCCAAAATGCATGTTATGAATCCGCCGAATGTGCGCTGGGAATGGATTGGCGAAGGTTGGCAGATGTTCGCCGAACAGTGGAAAGTCTGGGTGCTGCAAATGCTGGTGGTGGGTTTGATCTTTGCCGTTCCCATTGTGCCGTTTTACGCGATGATTTTCGCTTTGCAGGTCGGAGCGACTCAGGGGCAGCCGCCTGAGTTACCGCCATTGTTTTTACCTTTGGCATTTGGAATCGGCTTGCTGGGAGTTCTGGGCGGAGCATTTTTCTTCAGCGGGTTCTACCGAACGGCTTTCAAACAATTGCGCGGTGAACCAATTTCAGTCAGCGATCTGTTTTCTGGCGGAGACATTTTTCTGCGTGTGCTTGGGACCATTCTTGCTGTCGGAGTGCTGACAATGGTTGGAGCGCTGTTTTGCGTACTCCCAGCCTATATTGTCGGAGGACTTCTTTTCTTCACCCTGCCTTTGGTTATTGATCGCGACCTAAGCATAGGTGAAGCTCTAAACGCCAGTTATGAGGCGGCAAAAACAAACTGGTTTATGTTTGCAGTTTTTGCCTTTGTTGTTTCGCTGCTGGCCAGTCTGGGAGCATTTGCCTGTTATGTAGGCATGTTGGTGACTTATCCGCTGCAAATTACGATAACCAGCATTGCTTATCGGGACATGTTTGGCATGACCGGAGCGCGTAGCTTCACCGGCAGCAATCAGCCTCAATATCCCACCAATTACGCGCCGCAGTCGTTTTCTCCTCCGCCACCTCAATTCGGTGAATTTCAGCAACCTGAGCAGACGACTTCGCTCTGCACAAACTGCGGCACGATGCTCAATCGAGCTTCGCGTTTTTGCAGCAAGTGCGGCAGTCCGATTAGTTCCTGATGGGTTTTCAAAATGCCGGAATCCGCAATTGAATTTGACCGGGTCACGTTTCGCCATTCGGGCGGTGCAGCAATCCTTGATGATTTTTCGCTGACCATTGCAGCAGGGGAAACGTTGGCTCTGGTTGGGCGTAGCGGAATGGGCAAGACGACCATTCTGAAACTGATAAACAGACTGTTGCTGCCTCAAGCCGGGACCGTCCGCGTCGAAGGCCGCGCGACCACCGATTGGGATCCGATCAAGCTACGCCGCAAAGTCGGTTATGTTTTGCAGGAAGTCGGTCTGTTTCCACACATGACCATCGGACGAAACGTTGCCGTCGTGCCTCACCTGGAAAACTGGCCTGAAGCCAAGATCACTCAACGAATTGATGAACTGCTTGATTTGGTGGGCCTGGAACCGGCGAAGTTCCGCGACCGTTTTCCACGAGAACTTTCCGGCGGTCAGCGGCAACGTGTTGGTGTCGCCCGCGCGCTGGCTGCTGATCCGCCCATCCTGCTGATGGATGAACCTTTTGGCGCGCTTGATCCGCTGACCCGGGCGGAGATGCATCAAGAGTTTCACCGCATTCAATCCAAGGTTCGCAAAACCATAGTTTGCGTGACTCACGATATGGGCGAAGCCTTTGCACTGGGTAACAAGTTAGGCGTGCTGGCCGAAGGCAAATTGGCTGCGCTGGCTCCGCCAAACGAAATCGCCCTGTCGAATAACCCCGAAGTCAAAATCTTTCTTGATGCTTTGCCGCGAGTCGGATGATTCAACCCAGCTACCGACATGTTCATTCTTGGCGCATAGAGTCCGGCAAACTTTGGTTTATCGCGGTTTCGGCCAACAAGCGATTCCAGAAAACCTTTCACCTCGCATGAACGTGCGGGTCGCCTTCAGCCAAAACCAGATTTTCCGGCCAGGCCAGTTCCACGCCGTTATTGACCAGTCGTCGCTGAAAATCAGCCAGCTTGTTTTCATCCCTGTAAACCTGACGCGGCGAGGTTTTCTCTTCCAGGCAATGAACCGCCAGCGAACCGGCGGCTTCGCCAATGTTCCATTCCACAGGGTGCAATCTGTAACAGCCGTTGGTGATGTGAGTCGTGCCAATGTTTTTGCAGGCTGGCAGCAGGTTTTCCATTTGCCGGGGAATCAACGCGCCAAGCGGAATCTGGAACGGCAACGAACCGACATCAATATAGTTGTCGCCGATTCCTGCCTGCCCGGAAGACGGGTGAAGGTCAATTCGGTAATAACCGATGCCCACAGAATCGCGGTGGCGTTCAGCCAAATTTTGATTTGGCCGCAAAGCTTCGGCAACGTGTTGTTCGACGATGGTGAATTCGGCTTTGATGCGGCGCGATTCGCGTATGTAAGGCATCTTCGCCAACCCGTCAGTTGAACCGGTCAAATCGCCTCTTAGCCGCAAGCCCGGCCAGCCTGTGCCGCCGTCCGGTCGCGGAGCTTCAGTTTGCAGCCAGTAAAAAAACGACAGGCTTAATTCTTTGGCTTGGCGAATGTGTAATTCGCGCCGGGCATAGTCGGCGTCTGAAATGTCACCGAGCAGATAATCCAGCATTGGCACGTTCATCAGCGAAACGTCGCTGGCATAAAAGCCCGGAACGAAATTGTCGCGATCAATGATGCGGCGATAAGTCCACAATCCGGCAAACGCCGTTGAGGGTTCGCGGTGAGGATCGAAGTGATAGCGGTGAGGTTGCATCGTTCGCGGGTGAGTAATTTCCCAACTCAGCAAACGTCCCGGCCAGGCAGGCGAAAGTTGCGGGACATAATCTCGCCAAAAATCGTAGTTCGCCGGACGTTCGATGACGTGGTTTTCGCCTTCCCGGTGCTCCATCGCAAAGCACATTGAAAACGCCTGGACGTTTTTCGGTTGAGCTTCAATTGGCGCGCTGGGTTCGCCGGTTTGTGATCGGGCTTCAGCGCCGGTCACGTATTCCGTTCCGGTCAGCGGCAACAAATCGCCAAGCTCCGTCGCATCCAGAAAGTAATCTGCGCTGACGATAATCTCGTTGCCGGTTTGCCGATCAAGCAAAGTCACGGCGCGGACTTTA
>JAGNMH010000050.1 GCA_017991275.1 Acidobacteriota bacterium | reverse complement strand
GTAATGTTGTAATCAATCCGGATGCTGTTTTCCTTGCGCGGGTAGCTGACACTCTGTTGCGAATTGTGGTTATAGCGGAAACCATTGTCCGCGCCACCCAGCGGTGTGTTCTCGAATCTGTTGAAGAGTTTCAAAATCGCGGTTCCGTTCGAATTTATGCGATTGGCCGGAATGATATTGCCTGGGAAAGGCTGGCCGGTCAGCGGATCGCGGACGACGATCGCGTTGCCGTTGCCGTCTCTGGTCTGGCTGAAATTGCCCGCGACTTCCAGCGCCGTTGGCACACGCGAAAGGCGCGCGCCCTGCGGCACTAATTGCTCCTGCCATTCCTGCGACCAGAAGAAAAAGAGTTTGTCCTTCATTAGTTTTTTTGGCAGCAGGACAGGGCCGCCGATGTTGTACCCTTGCTGGTTGTAGCGGAAGAAATTGCGCGGATTGCGCTCAATTCCATTGACCGGATCGCCAATGCGTCCGTTGGCATTATTGAAATAGCTGTTGGCGTTGAACTGTTCGTGGCGGTGGAAATAGTAACCCGTGCCGTGGAACTGGCTGGTTCCGCTCTTGGTCACGATCTGGATCGCGCCTCCGCCCGAACGCCCGTATTCAGCCTGGAAATTCGATGTCAGAACTTTGAATTCAGAGATGTTGTCGAGTGACAAAGCAATGTGCTGAGTTCCGTTCGATCCGGTGTCCACATTGGTGGTTCCGTCAATCGTCAGGTTAGTTTTGCCGGGGCGCGTGCCGTTTACCTCTACGTTGCCCAAACCGCCAGGGCCGGAAACAGCAAAACCGGTTGTGACAACAACGCCGGGCGTCAACTTAAGCAGGTCCAGGTAATTGCGTCCGTTGACAGCCAGATTCTGCAATTGCTGGTTGTTGATGGCCGTACCTTGTTCGCTGCTTTCCGTCTTGATCTGCAAACGAGCTGCGTCAGCCGTTATTTCGACAGTATTGGAAATGTCGCCGACCTCAAGCTTTGTTACGCCGATGGATTGTTTATCCGAAGCGTTAACAACAATGCCCGATGTAGCGGCTTTCTTGAAGCCCGGAGCCTCAATCGTCACGGTGTAATTACCGGGTTGGATAACCGGGAAGGTATAAAAGCCTTCGCTGTTGGTGGTGGTTTCGATTTGAGTGGTGCCGGCAGTATTGGTAAGCGCAACCTTCGCACCGGCAACTGCCTGCCCCTGTGGGTCATGCACTGTTCCACTCAAACTAGCACTTGTCTGACCTAGCGCCGTCAGGGCAAACAGCAGAAAAAGTGCTGGGATTAGAAGTACCTTTTTCACAATGGATGGTGAAGTCATTGATCTCTCCTTGGTGCATATCGAAATTACTGTACGCCCGGTTATGGGCACACAAAGGAACACCATCAGCGATGACCTGATTAATCATCTGAAGCCTGATTGGTTTACTTAACCCAGTCCGGTGCTAAGACTTCCCGGTTGACAACCTTCTACTAATGGAAGCGCCGACACTTCGTAACACCAGAAACTGGCAGCGATTTTGCCAACTGTTTTCGCTGGCTTATTTTTTGTAGGACTTACGCAGCAATGTACCGTAGGTTGTCTAACCTGCGGATGTTTCCGCCATCGAACTTTTCCGTTACACCAAACGATCTGATTGAGAAGTTTTCAGCAGACTCGACAGTCTGCTGTACATTTCCTGCGTAAGTCCTATTTTGTTTTGGTCAGATAGATTTCAGTCCCAGCAAGGTTTTGATTACCCTGTGCGGAAGGCGACTCAATGCGGCAAAAACTGACGCATCGTTGCACAGGTCTAATCGGTGAAGGATTAGCTGATCCGAAGTCTAAAAATCTTCAAGCTGCAATCAATTTTTATTGATAGGCAATTGATAATGATTGGGTCGTGATTGTTGGGATGAAATTGGTCGGAAAACTATTCCGCAATTGGCTTGGTTTGGCAGAAGACTAATCTTTTTCCAGGACTACAAAGGCTATGGCGTGTTCGGGTGCATGCGACAGCGAGACGTGAGAGTTGGTGATTTTCAGTGAGGCAATCAACTCCGCTGCACGTCCGTGGAATCGTAGCTGCGGCGCGCCTTCGGTTGATGATATTATCTCGACCTCCTGCCACGACAGACTTTTCAATGGAGTGGCAGCCCCCAGAGCTTTTCGAGCAGCTTCTTTAGCGGCAAAGCGGGCGGCGTATCTTTCAACTTTTGCCGCTTGGTTGGTGAACTGTTCGCAATAGGCGATTTCGTCCGAGGTAAATACCCGATTGCGAAAGCGTTCGCCGAATTCGTCCAGAGAATTCTTGATCCGTTGGATGTCTGCGATGTCTACTCCGATTCCGGCTACCATAAAACTATGACCCACTTTTCTTTTCGCCAGCGCGGCGAAGTTCGATTGTTAGTTTGTGAACCGCTGGAGCGGCTTGGATTTAAAAACGCTTTCAGCACCCGGCTTGGAGGCGTCAGTCCTTTGCCTGCTGATGCGCTGAGTCTTGGCAATTTCAGCCACGACGAACGAGCCAATGTCGTCGAAAATCGGCGGCGTTTTCAGGCTGCGCTTGAAACAGACAATTGGCCGATGGTGACTGCCAAACAGATTCATTCCGCCGACATCCGCTCGGTGGTGGACGCCGAAGACGCACTGACCGAAGCTCAACCCGGTGATGCTTTGACCGCGAACATCGAAAAGATATTGCTGGCGATTCAAACCGCTGATTGCATGCCGATTTTGATCGTTGATGAACGCACACGAGCCTTTGCGGCAGCCCACGCAGGCTGGCGAGGCACGCTTGCAGGCATCGTCGCACGTACAGTTGAGCGCATGCAACAGCAGTATGGCTCGCACCCGGAAGACCTTCAGGCTGCGTTAGGCCCGGCCATCTGCGCCGAAGTTTTTGAAGTTGGAGCGGAAGTTCTGGACGCTTTCCGTTCCAAGTACGATTATGCTGAAGAGTTGTTTTCAGGTTTGCAGGTAAACGGCAAAGGCCACATCAACTTGAATCTGGCGAACACTCGACAGTTGATTAACGCCGGACTAAGAGCTGATCGAATTTACGATAGCGGACTCTGCACCTGGCAACGGAATGATTTGTTTTTCAGTTACAGGCTGGAACGCGGAGCGGAAAAACCCGTCGGACGTTTGATGGGTGTAGTCGGACGGGAGTCCTGATTTTTGGTTTTGAATTTTGGATCGAGGAGTAACAAGTGAGAACAAAATTTTTCTTTTTGGCTTTGGCGATTTTTCTGGTGACCGGGTTAATGGCTGGATTGACTGTGTTGGCTCAAACAACACAGGACAAACAGGTAACGACAACTTCGCAGTCTCAGCCAGTGGATTCAGATGATGAGCTTCGCCGTGCGATTGAATCCAGCGGCGGCAGTGAAACCCAGATTGTCACCAACCTCGAAGGTTATCTGAAGAAATATCCCAAGAGCGAGCATCGCCAGGAAATCGAAGGCGAAATCTACAAAATCGTTATCAAGCTGCGTGATCGTGATCGCGCGATTTCTTACGCACAAAAGCTGATCGAGGCGAATGAAAGCAACATTGATGCTCTAACCAATCTGGTGACCATGCTGCGCGAACGCAAAGGTGATGGCGATTTGAACGTAGCCATTACTTACGCCAACCAGCTTGTCCGCCAGTTTGAAGGAATCGTGGTGTCCAGTCCAAAGCCGAAACGCATCAGCGCCGCTCAGTGGGAAGAGCGCAAACAGCAGGGGCTGGCCTCGGTTTATCTGGTGCGCGGCAGGGTTCACTCTGATTTGGGTAACGACGACAAGGCCAAAGCTGACGCGATGAAAAGCTTTGATGCTGCACAAATGGCTGGCGCGGTGCTGTTGCTGGGCGAACTGGCAGAAAAGCGCAAAGCTGTTGACGAAGCCATCGGCTATTACACCCAAGGTTTCGTCATCGCTCTGGTTACCAACGAAGAAATTGGTTTGAAATCGGTTCGCCAAAAACTCGGCCAGCTTTACGCCAGCAAGAATGGTTCGGAAGCAGGTTTGGGCGACCGGTTACTGAAAGCCTATGACTCGTTCGTCAAAGATCGCGATGAACGGTTGGCCAAACTGGAAATGCCGAATATCAACGAAGGCGCAACCAGCGCGTTGGGTTACAAGCTGACCCGGCTGGATGGTTCGAAACTGGATTTGGCTAGCTTGCGCGGAAAAGTGATTGTCTTCAATTTTTGGGCGACCTGGTGTGGGCCTTGTTTGACGGAGATGCCTTTGTTTGAAAAGAC
This sequence comes from Acidobacteriota bacterium, assembly GCA_017991275.1. Lineage (GTDB taxonomy): Bacteria > Acidobacteriota > Blastocatellia > RBC074 > RBC074 > RBC074. The sequence continues at coordinate 10,093 of JAGNMH010000050.1, read as the reverse complement.
AATCGGCAAATACAAAGAAGACAAGGACGTTGTCTTTCTGGCTGTCACCACAGACGAAGACCGAGAATTAGTCGCACCATTTTTGAAACAGCACAAATTCAATCTGCCAATAGTTTATGCCGAATACCTAAACGATTTTTTCAGCGTGAGTTCGATCCCGACAACGATCATTCTTGACCGTAAAGGCGAAGTCACTTTTCGACAGGCAGGTTACAACCCTCGCGCCGATTTCGTGTCGGAGTTGAGTGGGCGGATTGAAGAGGCAAAAAAGAAATGACTTGGCGACTGGGGGACTAAGCGACTGGGCAAATGCTTCGACCGCTCGCCCCATCTTCCCGTCGCCCAGTCTCCCCGTCTCATCGAGCAGGCGGCACCTGACAATAAACGACATCTGGCATTTCTTCAGCCAAGTGGCGTTCGCGCTTAAGGTAGTGCATCTGATTCCGTTGATACCAGTTGACCAGTGCCGAAACCTGCTGCCGTTCGCGGCGCAAGCGCAGAGCCGAACGAATTCGCGCAGCCAGAATAATCGGGCACAGAGTTATTGCTGCCGCTCCGATAAATGGCGACTGTCCCAGCAACAATAGCAACCCCAGGACGCTGCCAAATGTCGGGAGCAAAAAACTCATATCATTCAGGCAATCCATCCAGACAGGTCGTTTGACTGGTTCGACAGCCGGAACCGGAAAGACCAGCAACTTATCCAAAGACGAAACCGGCGCGAGGCTGCGGCTCGCGCGATAGGGCACTTCGGGGGTCATGAGAAAATACCTCTGATTGAAAACACACTGTCGCTTACGCCGAAAGCGCTATTCGCCAGCGTGTGAAAGTGTTTGAGTTGTGAGGAAGGAATGTGAATGCCGAAGTCGTGCTCTGTCAGTAAATTGGGGCAAAATCAGCCACAAAGCTTCGGCAACTATTCGTTTGACGCGCGGATTCTAGCGGGTTCGGTGAGAAATGGGAATGGTTTGGCAGGTTACTTTTTCTTCAGTACGAGTGTTCGCGGAATGCCTTGCAGGTCCTCCAGCAATCGCGGCTCATGCCAGGTTTTCAGATCAACCATTGCTAGAACGGCTTCTGATTGAGTGTAACCAAGCTCGCAAATCAAATGGCCGTCGGCTTTCAATTTGCCCGGAGCTTCGTTTATCAAACGGCGATAAAAACTCAAACCGTCGCCGAAATCGGTCAGTGCCAAATGAGGTTCCCAGTCGCGCACTTCGCATTGCAGTGCAGGTAATTCGTTTGCAGCAATATAGGGCGGATTTGAAAGAATAAAATCAGCGAACCCATTTTCAGGAAAAGCTGAAAGCAGGTCAGAGTTTATGAACTCAACATGGTCAGCCAGTCCGTGTTTGATTGCGTTGCGCCGGGCGACATTCAGCGCCGTGTCGGAAATATCGCAAGCCTGAATTTTTGCATCTCCCAGTTCACGCGCCAGAGTGACGGCAATGCAGCCGGAACCTGTTCCCACATCAACAATTACAGGTGCAGAAGTTTTGTTTTGCTCAGTCAGGCGTATTGTTTCTTCAACGATGATTTCAGTTTCAGGGCGGGGAATCAGCACGTCCGGTGTGACTTCAAACTCCAGGCCGAAAAACTGTTGATGGCCGGTGATGTATTGCAGCGGTTCGCCTGCCGAACGACGCCCGATCAATGTCTGATAGCTGGCCAGCAATGTGTCATTTAGTTGTTCGTTGAAGTTGACGATCAGGTAGGTTCGATCTTTACCCAGAGCTTCAGCCAGCAATGTCTGCGCGTCTAGCAGGTCGTTAGGAACCTGCGCGGCGCGCAGTTGCTGGCTGGCCTGTTTTAGAGTTTCAGCAATCGTCGGGGGCATCGGTTTAAGCTCTGGCCGCTTGTTTGTCGGTCTCGGCTTTTAACTTTTCAGCCTGGAAGTGCGTGACGACTGCGTCAATCAGTTCGTCAATGCCGCCTTCCATAATCAAATCAAGCTGATGCAGCGTCAGGCCAATGCGGTGGTCGGTGACTCGGTTTTCTTTGAAGTTATAGGTGCGAATTTTTTCAGAACGGTCGCCGCTGCCGACCATGGATTTGCGTTCGGCGGCAATGGCGTCGTGTTGTTTTTGCTGTTCCATTTCATACAGCCGTGACCGCAAAACGCGCATGGCTTTTTCGCGGTTTTTGATCTGTGATTTTTCGTCCTGCATCGAAACCACCAGCCCCGATGGAATATGCGTCAGCCGCACGGCTGAATAGGTGGTGTTGACTGATTGGCCGCCAGGACCGGACGAGCAGAAAGTGTCTGTGCGAATGTCTTTGGCGTCAATTTTCACGTCAACATCTTCGGCTTCTGGCAGCACAGCGACAGTAATGGCCGAAGTGTGAATGCGTCCGCTGGTTTCGGTTTGTGGAACGCGTTGAACTCTGTGAACGCCGGATTCGTGTTTCAGTTTTGAGTAAACACGTTCGCCTTCGATGATGGCTTCGGCTTTTTGAATGCCGCCCAAGCCGGTTTCGGCGGATTCGGTGATTTGCAGCTTCCAGCCGTGCCGTTCCGCATAACGTGCATACATCCTCAAGACTTCGGCTGCGAACAGACAGGCTTCCTCGCCGCCTGTGCCTGCTCGAATTTCCAGAATGACGTTCTTTTCGTCGTTGGGGTCTTTCGGCAACAGCAGCAGCTTCAACTCTTCCTCTGCCTTCAGTCGCTGAGCTTCAAGTTCCGGTAATTCAGCTTCGGCCAATTCACGCATTTCAGCGTCGTCCATATCGCGCAGTATTTCGCGGTTACCGGCAATGTCACTGTCCAGCTTTTTCATCTCGCGGAACTTCATGACAATTGCTTCCAACTCGCGGTGTTGCTTGGCGATTTTGGTGTAACGCGACTGATCGCTGATGACTTCGTTGTCAGTCATCTGCTGGTTCAGGTCTTCGTAGGTTCTTTCGATGGCTTCGAGTTTTTCAAACATAAATCAGAGTAGACAGAAGTCAGTAGACAGAAGTCGGTAGTTTTCCTTTCAAGCTCAGAGTAACAGCCGATTCTATGCTGGCTGAGGTTGATCCTGAGGTTCGAGTTTTAGAGATTCTTTCAGTGCGTAAATCGCAACTTCCAATTGATCATCCGACGGTTCGCGTGTTGTCAGGTTTTGCAGCCAAAGTCCGGGCAAAGTCATGAGCCGGAAAATTGCGCCGGATTCTTTTTTGCCTGCGGCGCGAATGACTTCATAAGAAATGCCGGCGATCAGTGGAATCAGCGCTATGCGCGAAAGCAGATTTAACAATAGTGTGTCAAACTTGATGATTGAAAACAGCACGACCGAAACAAGCATGACCACCATCAGAAAACTGGTTCCGCATCGCGGGTGCTGGCGCGGATGACGGCGCGCATTGGCGACGGTCAAATCTTCTCCCATTTCCCAGGTGAAGACGGTTTTGTGTTCGGCTCCGTGGTATTCAAAGACCCGCTTGATGTCGCGCAGCCGCGAAAATGTATAAATCATCGTGATGAAAAATATCATTCGGATGACGCCGTCAATCAGGTTGAACGAAAACGACGGGCGAACGGGTTTCGTGTAAGCCTGCAACCAGGTCCAGGTTTGGTGATACCACGTGGCATCAGCGGCGGTTTGTGAATGTTCAATTTGCGGAGCATTTCCCCAACCGAAGTAAATGAACATCACGTTTGTCAGCAGCAACGGCAGAACGATGAAAAGCATGACGTTGAAAAACAGGGCAAAAATCATCGAACCGGCAGCCGTGGCTGTTGCGCCTGCGCTGGATGCGCCGGGAGATTTCGCTTTTGCTTCGGGCTTTAAAGGTTCGATCAACTGGTCTGAAGCTTCGATCACATGCGCCGTCGTCGCCAGAGCGCCTGTTGCTGCTGCTGCTTTGGCGGCTGTCGTGGCTTTTGCGTCTTCGGCTTCGGCATCTTCAAAGGCCACGGTTGCCGAAAAATTCAGCGCCTTAACGCCAAGCAGCATGGAATGAATTAACACCGCGCTGCCTCGCAAGACGGGGACTTTCAGAATCGGATATTTGTCGGTAAGTTTTGGCAGTGGTTCGGCTTTGAAAACAATGCTGCCGTCCTGTTTGCGAACTGCGACAGCATAAGAGTTCGGCGCGCGCATCATCACACCTTCGATAACGGCCTGCCCTCCGACGATGATTTCTTTTTCCTGGCTCATAAAAACCGCCTTTTGAACAAAAAAAGTAAAGCCACAACGCGCAACGGAACTTGCAATTGGTGACAGTTTACTGGCCGATAAAGGACAGGCTGCCAACGCTCCGTGGCGTTGTGGCTTTGGTTTTGTAAGCTAACGATGACCGCAGATGATCGCAGATTTAAGATTGCGGAGCGCAGAATTACGATTGCCACCGAAATGGCGCAATCTCAATTCCGAAATGTTCAATTTGATTCTCATCTCAAATCCGCAATCTGTAACTTGCAATCAAGCATCCGGCGAAGTTGGTGCCGGTGCTGGAGTCGGAGTCTTCATCGCGTATCGTCTCTTGTAACGTTCGACGCGACCGGCGGTGTCAATCAGTTTTTGCTTGCCGGTAAAAAACGGGTGGCAGGCCGAACAGATTTCAACCTGGATTTCATTTTTACTCGAACGCGTCGTAAATTCATTGCCACAGGCACAATGCACTTTGCATTCAACGTATTTTGGATGGATTCCTTCTTTCACTTTCAACTCTCCTTTGCTTTTAGCTGTGACCTTTTGACCGCGAGCAGTGACTGCATGTCAGGATCAGCGAAAAATCTGCTGCCAACGGCAAGCCACAAAAGTAGCCGAAGCATTTGAGTGGTGTCAAGTTGGGCGCTCTGTTTTCCGCTTTTAACCCTGATTTGTCTTAACAATGGGTTACTCAAATTTGTATGCGCGCTTTGCCAATCGGTAAGCCGCATCGTGAATCATTTCGTTGGCATCATCCAAATCAATGATGCCGCGCACGACCAAGCCTGCAATCCAGTTGGCGTCCACTCGCCTGGCCAGATCGTGACGAGCGGGAATTGATGGAAAAGCTCGCGTGTCGTCGTTGAAGCCCGCGGTGTTGTACAGTCCGGCAGTTTCCATTGCCAAGTCTCGGAAGCGGCGCATGCCGTTCAAACTGTCGTGGAACCACCACGGCGGCCCCAGCCTGAGCGCCGGATAATGCCCGGCCAGCGGAGCCAGTTCACGCGAATAGGTCGTTTCATCCAGTGTAAACAGAATCATCCTTAGTCGGGCGTCGCTGCCGTAAAGATCAAGCAGCGGTTTCAAATTGCGAGTGAAGTCCGACGACACGGGAATGTCGCAGCCCTTGTCATAACCGAATTTTTCAAACACCACAGCGTTGTGATTGCGATAAGAGCCGGGATGGAACTGCATCACCAAACCATCTTCGGTGCTCATCCGGGCGTTCTGCACAATCAAATGGCCTGTGAAGCGCGTCGCGTCGTCTTCGTTCGCCGTTCCAGCCAGAGCGCGCTGGAAAATCGCTTCGGCTTCGGCGTCAGTCAGCACACAAGTAAACGGGGTCAGTGCCGCGTGGTCTGTCGCCGTTGCTCCCATTGATTTGAAAAAGGCGCGGCGGCTTTCCAACGCTTCGATCAATTTATTGTAGCTGCTGATTTCGTAACCGCAGGTTTTGCCAAGTTCTTCGATGTTTGCGCGCCAATCCGGGCGGTCAATGTTGACGACTCCATCGGGACGAAAAGTCGGAACGATGCGGCCTTTCCAGCCTGAATCCTTGATCGCTTTGTGATGTTCCAGCGTGTCGGCAGCGGCGTCCGTCGTAGCCAGAATTTCAATGTTGAACCGCTCGAACAACTGGCGAGGGCGGAATTCCGGTTTGGTCAAACAGTCTGCGATTTGATCGTAAATTTTCTGAGCGTTCTGGCCATTCAGTTTGCTTGTTACTCCGAAAACGTCGCTCAGTTCATGAGCCAGCCACATGCCCGTCGGAGTTCCTCGAAACAGAAAAAAATTGTCTGCGAAGATTTGCCAGATTTTGCGATGATCGTTTTCGACTTCACCCCCGTCAGCGCGCGGAACTCCCAAGCTTTCCAGAGCAATGCCCTGGGAATACAGCATGCGGAAAATGTAATGGTCTGGAATCAGCAACAGATCAGCCGGAGTTCCGAACTGGTAATCCGGGTCGGCGAACATTCGCGGGTCAACATGGCCGTGAGGGCAAACCAGTGGTTTGTCGGCTACTTGACGGTAAAGATGAAGTGCGATTTCCTTCTGTTTGGGGTCTGGATCGAAGTAACGATCTTCGGGCAAATGCAGTTTGTCGGTCACGATGCGCTCCTGAATGGAAGATTGATTGGTTTTATCAAGTAAGCCGGATGATAAACGAAGCTCTGCGTCGCGCTCAAACTAATCAAGCCTTCACCACGGTGGCTTTGCTAATAAAAGCGGGATCAATTGTCACGCCCAGCCCTGGCCCGGTGGGAACTTTCAACAATCCTTTTTCGCATTTCAGCGACGAACTGTCAGAAGTCACGGGGAAGTTTTCGTCTTCGCCTTTGTATTCCTGGAACGGCCCGGCGTTCGGAACGCACGACGCGAAGTGCGCGACATACAGAAAGCCCAAGCCTCCGCCGGACATATGCGGAGTGCAATCCAAGCCTGCGGCGGCGGCCATCCGCGCAACTTTGACCGAGCGCGAAAAGCCTCCAAAGTAAAACAGGTCTGGTTGAATCACCTGCGCCGTCCCGGTTTCGATGATCCGCCGAAAACTTCGCAAACTGCTTTCCTGCTCGCCCAAGGCAATCGGGATTCTCAGCGTGTCGGCGATTTGCTTTGTCTCGTCGTAATAATCAAACGGGACGGGTTCTTCCATAAAAGCGAAGCGTTGTTCTTCCATCAGTCGTCCGATTTTTATCGCCATCGCAACGTCGTAAGAGCCGTTGGCGTCGGCGTGCAAAGTCATTCCCTCGCCAAAGGTTTTGCGCGTCAACGGAATCAACGTCAGGTCGCGTTTGGTCGAAGCGGCGTCATAACTCATTCGAGCGCCGAGCCGAAACTTGATCGCTTTGGCTCCGGTTTCGGCAACCAGTTTTTGCAGATACACGAGTTCTTCTTCGGCCTTGTTGCCTCGCACGCCGCTGGCACGATAAACGGGAACGTCGCGCTTCAGCACAGAGCCAAACAATTCTCCCATCGGTTTGCCAGCAACCTTGCCCAGCAAATCGAGCACGGCGAATTCCAGACTGGCCACGCAAACCCAGAACGGCAACCCCTGCCATTTGTAATTTGAATCTCGCAGGTAAACGCTGTGAATCAGCGATTCCAGGTCGCGCGCGTCTTTGCCGACAAAAAACGGAGCGATCCGCTTTACAAAGATCGGATAAGTCGTTGCCATCACCGAAGAATGGGCGGCGGCAATCCCTGTTGCTCCGCCTGCCGCACGAACCAAAACCAGAAATTCGCTGCCGTTTTTCAGCAATTCGATCTTTTCGATTTTGACCGGCTCTTTCGGCAATTCGGCCCGAAGCGCAGGCGCGTTCATCAGCTTTTCCAGCTTTGCCGAAAGACCTTTCGATGGTTGCTCAGCCGCAGAAAATGCTTTCGGCATAAAACCAAGCATTCCGGCTGCTGTGGTAGTTTTCAAAAATTGACGACGGCGATTGCTCATGATTCTTCTCCGATGTTTAGTGAGACGTGTAGCTTGGTGGGCGCAATCATCAACCACGCCTGGCGAATGTGCGAAGCCAGCTCAGCGTCATCAACCTGATCCAGCTTGATTCCAATCCAACCGCGAACGCCGACATAAGGCGGTTTGAAAAACTTATCCGGCTCGGCTTCTATCAAAGCCTGTTGCACTTCGCTGGAAGCTGCGCTCCAGATGGCAATGCGACCGTCGTTATGGTGGTTGTCGGCAAACATGACGAAAACTTTTTTCTTCACGAAAAATGTCGGTGCGCCATGAGAGATTTTTTCCGTTACTTCGGGCAAAGCCAGACAAAAACGCCTGACCCGTTCCAGATGATTTTTCTTCATAAGATGCGTCGTCGCTTTTGGGATTGAATTGTTGTCTGCGAAAAGCCAGCGCGGAGCCGGGATTATACTCAGGTCATACCAGATGGCCTAGACGGCCAGATTACCGGCGACGAATAGAGAGCAAGTGCGCACGCTTTGAAGATTGGTTGACGGGAAGCTCTCCGCCAAACCTTTTGCGCCGTTTACGCGCCGAGCATGACAATTTGATCGGTGAAGCCTTCGAAGCTGTCGTCGTGGCTGATGACGAAGAGTTGGTGGAAATCCTTGATGCGACCGATTTGCTGGGCAAGGTTGCGTCGTCGCTCTTCGTCCATGTTGGTTGTCGGTTCGTCGAAAAAGGCGATGTTTACTTCGGACAGTTCTTTCAGCAGAGCCAGCCTGATGGCCAGCGCCGCAGCCATTTGTTCGCCGCCAGACAAATTCAGAAATGGGCGTTCGCGGCCTTCTTCTTCCAGCGTCACTTCGTAATCTTTGGCCCATCGCAGAGTCACGTCATATCGTCCGCTGATTTCGCGGAAAAGCTGATTGGCTTCGGCGGAAATCGAATGCAAATGCATTTCGGTGATGTACGGCGCGGCTTTTTGCAAAGTGTCGCGTATGAAGTCGGCAGTTTCACGCAACCTTTGTGACTTTTCTTTTGCTGCAAGATGTTCACGCATGCGCTGGCGGACTTCTTCCAGTCGCGTCAGTTGTGCCGTCAGCCGATCAAGCTGCTGCCGCGAATTTTCAAGCTGTGTCGTCAGTTGCGTGGCGCGTTCTCGCCACTGTTCCAACTCTGTCAGCGCGCGGCGATGGTTTTCGGCGTTGTAATCTTTCTCCAGCCCGCTGAGTTCAGTCCGCGAATCTGCCAGGGAGGTTTCGGTTTTCTCAATTTCCTTTTCGGTGGCGGCCAATTCCTGTTGTCTGGTTTCCAGCGTATCGGCGATTTTCTTGTTGCGGATGAAAGCGTGGTAATCGCTTTCGCTTTGTTGGCGCGATGCGACAACCGTTGCCAGTTCAGAGTCGAGCGAAGCAAAAACCTCCAATTCGGTTTTAAGACGATCCAGTTGCGCGTTGATTTTGTTGGCTTTGTCGGCTGCGTTTTCGGCGTCGGTTTTCCATTCGGCTTCGCGGGCGATTGTTTGGTTCAGCGCGGCGGCGCGGCCACGAGGATCGTTCAACCGGCGCAGGTTGTCTTCAGCTTCGGCAAGCTGTTTTTCCAGGTCGCCAATTTCGGCGACTCGGTTTGCCGCAGTGTCGCGCTCGGCGCGTTTGCTTTCGCCTTCCCGCGTGATTCCAGCCTGTTCATTGCGAAGCACTTCCGCCTGACTGGCCAGCATTTTAGCTTCGCGGGCTTCTTTCAACTGAGCCTCGATTTTGGCGCGACGGGCTTTGATCTGTTCAATTTTCTTTTCGCTAAGCTCTGCCCCCGCCGCAGTTTCGGCTTCCAGTTCGGCGATCTGTTTTAGTCTGGTTTCGGCTTCGGCGGTCAATCGCCCGGTTTCTGTTTGCAGGTGAGCCAATCGCGCAGACTCAGCCGCGGCGGTTCGTGCATTTCTGACCTCTTCAACCAGCGCAGTCAGGGATTTGGCCAGCTTTTCAATTTCGCCTCGCCGTGAATCCAAACCCAAACGAAAACGCGAATCCAGCGATTCGCCCGGTTTCAGGTTCAAACATTTTTCAGTCAGCAGAGGGCAAACTCCACCGGTTTCCAAAGCGCGAATCATTTCTTCATCGCGGGCGACTTCGGCTTTTAGGGAAGCAAGCCGCTCAGTTTCGCGCTGCTGGCCGGTTTCAAGTTCAACCAGCCGAGCCGCCAAAGCCGCAGACTTTTCCAGACGAGTAAGTTCGCGCGAATTCTTTTCGATCTCTTTGGCTACGCGGGTTTGTTCTTTTTGCAGCGAAGCCAGATGGTCGCGTTTCAATTTGAAATTGCCGAAAGCCAGTTCTTTTTCGGCGATCTCGCCATCCAGTTGTGCGCGTTCGGTTTCCAGCGATTCAAGCTGAGCGGCTTTGCCTGCCTGCGCTTCGGCAGTTTCAAGCTGTTTGGCAAGCTCGGAATATCGCTGGCGCAATTTTTCCAGTTCTCGATCCAGCGTTGCCAGAGCGTTCTGCAATCCCTGCAACTCGCCACGGCGTTCTCGCAATCCGGCGATGGTGTT
>JAGNMH010000654.1 GCA_017991275.1 Acidobacteriota bacterium | reverse complement strand
GGAAAAGACCAAGGCTCATGCCGACAACCAAAAGGGTTTGATGGAAGCGACGGTCGGCGTCGAAATCTCCAGCCGCCGCGCGGAACAACGACGGGCAGAAGGCGAAGGCGAAGCGCACTACATTTTGCAAACCGGCAAGGCCGAAGCCGAAAAGGTTCGCTTGATGGGTGAAGCTCAGGGCGTGGCTTACCGCGAACAGGTCAACGCGCTTGGCCCGCAGGGAGTCGCGTTGGTCGAAACGCTGAAAGTCATCGGCGAAAAAGGCGTTCGCATCACACCGGACGTGATGGCGACTGGTGGAAATGGCGATGGTGCTGGTGGCGGCCTGGGCACGCTGCTATTGCTGAATCTTTTCCGCGACCAGATGAAGTTGAATACTGGTTCGGAGAACGGAGCCAAAGCGCCGGCGCGGCAAGTTTAATGACTTCGCCATTAGGCAAGTAAATTGGTAACGGTGAGACGCTGGCAGGACAAAGCACTATGTTGTAATCAGGCTTTGTCTTGTCGGCGTTTCTGCATTGCGCCTTTTATGTCTGCGTAGAGAGTCGCCCGCCTGTCCGAAAAATATAAACAGCCGTGAGCCATTTTCCGTTTCCGCTTCGCTCTGGGAGGTAGCGGCCAGTTGCCGCTGAACTATGAGGCGCCGGGAGAGCCGTGCAGTTTGGCGAACCGGCATTGACTGACTTCTTTTTCACGGAGGCGGAATAACATGAAACACGATCTCACTCTTCGGAATTTATCCACCACAAAATCAACTCATTGGCGACAGTGGGCGCTGTTACTGTTGAGTCTGGCGATGTTGGCTGTCTGGACTTTGACTAATCAAACAATGACGGGAAGCGCGGCAGAGCCGGAGCAGGCCAATCTGCTGCAAAACGGCAGCTTTGAGAACGGCCCAGAAGGTTTGGCGCTGACATCGTTGCCGGGTTGGGCAGTGACGCGAGGCACTGTTGATGTGCTTAACAATACATATCAACAAGCTGCAGACGGAAACCAAAGCCTTGATCTAATTGGTTCTCCCGGAGTGGGCACGATTTCTCAAACCTTTTCGACCGAAACCAGCAGGCGGTACGTCTTTTCCGGTTGGGTAGCGCATCACCCCGGTATCTTTCAGGCAGGAGCGATTGTTTCCGTTAATAACCAGACGCTGGAGCCGCTGTACCATTCAGGTTCAACAACTGCCAGCAACATGGGCTGGGTTAAGTTCTCGCGCGAATTCGTCGCCAGTGCATCCACGACTACTTTGTCGTTGGCCGACCGAAATCTGGATGGTTATGAATTTGGCGGGCTTCACCTGGATGGGCTGACTGTAACCGCTGCTGATGGCGGCGGAGGTGGGCCACTGCCAACCGTCGGAGCGGCAGTTATAATTGACGGCACTGACGCCAACGAACACGGCGACAACAATAGTGGCCGCAGCAACGACAACGGTTGGTTGTACATGCAAAAGGTGCTGGAAAATCTGGCCAGTCGAGTTCCAGCCGGAACAGCCAAAGTCGTCGTTGATCTGGGCACGTCAACCGGCACCGCGCGCCGGGCGATTGATTCGGCTTTCAATCTTTCGTCGTTGCCGAATCAAGGCTGGACGATCAGGCACGAAGACGGCGCGACCGCGATAGCCAATTGGCTGTCAATTCTTTCCTCTGCAAACACGGGAATTCTTTACATCCCGACTTACAACCTGGCTGGCGGAGACCTGGACGCGCCGGAAATGGCTGCCATCAACGTCCAGGCGCGCCGAATTGCCGATTTCGTCAATCGTGTTTCAGGAAATGGCGGCGCTCTGTTCGCAATGGGCGAAGTGGGAAATTCTTCCAACCCCGGAGCCTGGGATTGGTTGCGCGAACTGTTTCCCGGAATTGTCGTTGCGCAAAGCCCAGGCACCGGAGGGATCAATACCGCAATTTCTCTGACCGCCGAAGGCACACAGGCCTTTCCCGGACTTAGCAATACCGAAGTCGGTGCTGCTCGCCCCTGGCACAATTACTTCACCGGCGACCTGGCTACGTTAAAGGTGCTGGGAGTCGCTCCAGAAGGAACCAACGGCCCAAGTCGCCAAGTCGTCCTGGGCGGCGTAGGAATTGTCGTACCTCCACCAACTCCTACCCAGAACCGAGTTGTTCGATTGGGTTGCGGCAGTGCCAGTCCGGGCGGACAGCTTCAAGTCCCCGTTGAGTTGGTGTCACAAGGCGACGAAAACGCGCTCGGCTTTTCTCTCAATTTTGATCCGAACATCCTCAACAATCCGCAGGTTGCGCGCGGCAGCGCCACCGGCACGGCTTTGCTGAACATCAATTCCGGGCAGGTAGGACAAGGCCGCATCGGAGTTGCTCTGGCGTTGCCCAGCGGGCAGACGTTTTCCACTGGCGCTCGGCAAATTGCAGCTGTCACATTTTCAGTTGCCAACACAACAGCAGCAAACACGGCGATAGATTTTGGCGATTCGCCAATTCGTCGCCAGGTATCAAACGCGAACGCGCAAACTTTGACGGCTACTTATCAAGGTTGCACGAACATCACGCTTGCTCCCACCGGTTACGAGGCCGACGTGACTCCGCGACCGAACGGCAAAAATGACGGTTCAATTTCGATCACGGATTGGGTTCAGGTCGGACGCTTTGCCGCCGGGTTGGACACGCCTTCAGGCAGCAACGAATTTCAACGCGCTGACTGTGCGCCGCGCGACCAGAAAGGCGACGGGCAAATTTCCATCACCGATTGGGTTCAGGCTGGGCGTTATGCGGCGGGACTGGATCAACCACAAACCGCAGGCGGCCCGACTTCTTCATTTGGCTTTTCAGTCAACGATGAATCGTTTGCCGTTGAATTCACCGCGCACGCTCGACCGGTTCGTATTCCCAACGCCACGTTGCAACGCGGACAGACCGGCGAAATCGCCATCGAAATCGAAGCCGAGGGCGACGAAAACGCCATCGGCCTGAGTTTGGAATTCGATCCGGCGGCGATAAATTTTGTTTCCGCTACGGCGGGCAGTTCACTGGAAAACCCATTGCTGAACGTCAACAGCAGCCAGGCAGCCAATGGTCGTGTTGGATTGGCAATGGCCTTGTCAGCCGGAAAAACCTTGAAGGCAGGCAAACAGAATCTGGTGCTGGTCAGGTTCACGGCGTTGAGCGGCAGCAACGCAGCTTCGACGCAATTGAACTTTGGCGATCAACCAATTCGCCGCCAGCTTGCCGACGCCAATGCCAATTCAATTTCGGGCAGTTACGAAAACGGCACGATCAGTTTTGGCAACACAGTCACCAGCGTTTCAGCCGCCAGCTTCAAATCCGAAACTTCGGCTGAATCAATCAACGCGGCTTTTGGCAATGGGCTGGCAACTTCTGTTGTTGTCGCCAATCAATTGCCGCTGCCGACTTCGCTGATTGGAACCACGGTCAAGGTCAAAGACAGCAACGGAGTTGAAAGACTGGCTCCGCTGTTTTTCGTCGCTCCGCAACAGGTCAACTACCTGACGCCAACCGGAACCGCCGCGGGGGCGGCCACCATCACCATCACCAGCGGAAACGGCGCGGTTGCAATCGGTTCGCTGAATGTCTCAACCGTAGCGCCAAGTCTGTTCACCGCCAATTCCAGCGGGCAAGGCGTTCCGGCGGCGGTGTTGTTGCGCGTAAAAGCCACCGGCCAGCAGTTGTATGAACCAATCGCGCGTTACGATGCAGCGCAAAACCTCATGGTTCCGGCGACAATTGATTTCGGGCCGGACGCCGGGGCAGCCAGCGATCAACTCTTCCTGCTGTTGTTCGGAACAGGGCTTCGTTATCGCAGCAGCCTTAGCACGGCGACGGTTGTGATTGGCAATCA
>JAGNMH010000653.1 GCA_017991275.1 Acidobacteriota bacterium | reverse complement strand
GCCGCTGGCTGTCAGAATGGCGGCTTGGGAAAACGCGGGTGGAGCTTTGGAACAACGCTACCTGATGACCAAGGCCAAAGACCTGAGCGAGTTCAAGGCCGCAATGTCGCGCCTGGCCGTGCCTATGTTCAACACGATGTACGCCGACCGCGAAGGCAACATCTTTTACATTTACTACGGCGCGGTTCCGAAACGTGACACTAAATACGACTGGTCGAAATTCGTAGACGGCAGCGACCCTGGCACGGAATGGCAGGGTTATCACAAACTGGAAGAGTTGCCGCAAACTCTGAACCCGGCTTCGGGCTTTGCGCAAAACTGCAACGCAACGCCGCTGCTGGCTTCAGGAGAAGAGCTTGGCAAAGACGGCAACCCCGACGGCGCGAATTTCCCGGCTTATATGGTGACGGAAAAAGACAATCCGCGTTCGCGCATTTCGCGCCGTGTGCTGAGCGAGCGCGCCAAGTTCAGTTACGAAGACTGGACGAAAGCCGCCTTCGACACTCGCGTCATTGAAGCCGAACGCCTGATCCCAATTCTTTCCGCTGAGTTCGACAAGATGAAATCCGCCGAACCGGCCAGAGCAGAAAAGCTGGCTCCGGTCATTGCCGAACTGAAAGCTTGGAACGGCGTCAGCACTTTTGATTCAGTGGCGATGACGGTTTTTGCTTTGTGGGCTTACGCCCGCATTCAGCCGCAAGCCGCTCAACTGACAAAAGGTCATCCGTTTCCCGAAGTTGATGTGCTGGAATTCGTGGTCAACGAACAGATCGCCAAGAAATGGGGAAATTGGAAAGTCGCGTGGGGAGATTTCAACCGCATTCAGCGTGTTCATACCAGCGGAACTCTGGAACCATTCAGCGATGACAAGACAAGTTTGCCGGTGGCTGGCGGCCCTGGTGACCCAATCGGCATAGTTTTCAATTTCTACTCGCCGGAAGCTCGCGGTCAAAAACGGCGTTACGGAGTTGCGGGACATTCATACTTCAGCGTCATCGAATTCGGCGCGAAGCCGCAGGCGCGTTCGGTGTTGCAATTCGGTCAGAACGCCGACCCGAAATCGAAACATTATTTTGACCAGGCCGAGCTTTACTCGAAGATGCAATTCAAACCGGCCTACTTCGCGCTGGAAGAAATCAAAGCCAATCTGGAAACGTCATATCATCCAGGAGAAAGGGCAGATGAAAAGGCTGCGGCAGCCAGGACGGCCAAATAATCGGCAAAAGTGGGACAAGCCACCAACTCTGAAAAGCTTGTCCCACCTCCTTTTGGAGGCGCTACTTGTACGTTACTTCGATCAAAATCAAAAAGCTTCGCTGTTTCGAAGAAGCAGAATTGGAATTGCAGTATCCGGGAAAGAAACAGAGGTACGCACCCAAGCTGCCAAATATTAACCTGCTACTCGGCAACAACGGTGCTGGGAAAACGACGGCCTTGAAAGCAATTGCATTAGTCGCCCTGGCTCCGATCATGCCGCAGTCGGGTTTTGTCCCTTATCGGTTGGTTCGCCGCTCCGGAAAAAAAAATGACGACGGCCTGACAAGTTCTTCAATCATTGCTGAAGTAATGCTTCATAAACAGGACTTGCAAGGTGATCCCTATAAAGATCAACGCCATTCCACAAGAGAAATTACAATTTCTCGGCAAGGGGATTATGAATCTTTGTCGTTGCCGACACCTTACTCAAAAGTATTTGAGGTTGCAGCTATTTACGATGACAGCTCTCCGGCTTTTCTGGTTGTCGGTTACGGAGCAACTCGCCGCGTCGAAGATTCTGAAAAACTCGACCCCAGTGCCCGCCGTAAATCACGCTTGCTACGTTACGACCGAGTTGCCGGGTTGTTTGAAAGCCACGTTTCGTTAATTCCGCTCGGAGTTTGGTTGCCAAACTTCCGCACACAAAATCCCGGACGGCACAAGCAGGTTATCAACATGATCAACCGCCTTTTGCCTGAAGGCGCGAGCTTTGCCGGAGAGTTTGATGCGGGCGAATACTTGTTTGAGGTCAATGGCGTGAAAACTCCATTTGCTGCACTGTCTGACGGGTATCGAGCTTACATCGGTTGGATTGCTGATCTGCTTTACCACGTTTGTATGGGCGCGCCGAGTGGCGCGAAGCTTGTGGATAATTGCGGCATTGTCATGGTAGACGAAATTGATTTGCACCTGCATCCGGAATGGCAACGGTCAGTGATCTCTAGGATTTCTGAAGCGTTGCCCAATTTGCAGTTTATCTTCACTACGCACAGCCCGATTGTTGCCGGTTCCCTCAACCGGGAAAACATCTTCGTGATCGAAACCACAGACACTGGCGCGTCGGTGGTCAAACAGTACGACGAACACATTTACGGTCTTAGCTCCGAAGAAGTCCTGCTCAGTTCTTACTTCAAGCTGAGTACGACACGCGCCGAACCCTTTGTTGACGAACTGAAAGCGTTGTCGGTCAAAGCAGGGCAAGGCGATATGAAAGCTGCGCTGGCTTATATGGAGAAACTGACTGGACACAGCAACGGCAGTTCAGCCAACGGCAAGCCTGCCCAAAAATCAAAAGTGGCCAAAAGGACTGCTCCTAAAAAAGCCAAAGCCAAACCAAAATGATTCGTTATCCAATCACCAAAGCCGAACTCGAAGCTGCCATCGAAAGCGAAAAGCGCGGCTGGCTGGCGAGGGCACGGCAAAAGACCGATGGCTTCCGCACCGCCGGAGAGTTCAACGAACCGGCCAGCCGGAATTCGTGGAGCAAAATCAAGGCTGTGTACATTCGGCTTCAGCAAAACAAGTGCGCTTATTGCGAACGCTCATTCGGCCACGACCGACGCAGCCGCATCGAACACGACGTTGAACACTTTCGTCCGAAAAGTTCGGTCAAAGCCTGGCCGATAGAAGGCTCCAGTCTGAGTTACAACTTTGCAACAGGCGACGCTTCCGTGAAAGGCTACTATTTACTGGCTTACGACATTCTCAATTACACGACAGCCTGCAAAACCTGTAACTCGATTCTGAAGGTCAACCACTTCCCGGTGCTGGCTGCGCGACAGACAGGCTCTGACGATTTCGTTGCGCTGAAAAACGAGAAGCCTTTGCTGGTTTATCCGATTGGAGATTTGGACGACGACCCGGAAGAGCTGATTACTTTTGAAGGCATTCTGCCCGTGCCGAAATTCAACCGCGGCGAGCGATACAGCCGGGCAAGAGTGACGATTGATCTGTTCGAGTTGGACACGCGGGAAGATTTGCTGGAAGCCCGCGCCCAAATCTTGCTGGGTATGTGGGGAATGCTCAGATTGTTAAAAACTCCGGGGGCCGCAGCCGAAGACAAAGCCGACGCGCAAAAGTTCATTGACTGGGCAAAATCCCCTGCCGCCGCTCATACCAATTGCGCTCGCGCTTTTTCAAAACTTTACGAACAGGACATTGCCAAAGCTCGGCAATACAAAGACCGCGCAGCAGCCATTGTCTAACAGGAATGTTACTCACCACTCAGATAAACGTATCTCAGCACAAACAACCCAGCCAGCACATAAGTGAGCGGACTGGCTTCTCGCCAACGTCCGGTCAGGGCTTTCATCAGCGGGTAAAAAATGAAGCCCAGCGCCAGGCCATTGGCAATGGAAAAGGTCAGCGGCATGGCCAGGATGGTCAGGAAGGCCGGGATGGCTTCGGTAATGTCGTCCCAGTCAATGGCTTTGACTGCGCTGATCATCAGCGCGCCGACTATGATCAAAGCCGGAGCCGTCGCAATCGGAGGAATCGCTCCGGCAATCGGTGAAAAGAAAGCAGCCAACAGAAACAATCCGGCGACGACGGTTGCGGTCAATCCGGTTCGTCCGCCCTCGCTGACTC
>JAGNMH010000652.1 GCA_017991275.1 Acidobacteriota bacterium | reverse complement strand
GCTCCGATTCGAGCGCCGCCAGCGCGGTTGATGGTGACGCCGCGAAGTTCCGCGATGCCTTTGATGTTGACCACTCGATTGGGCGTGACCAGATAATCCTTCATCAGGCTGAGCAGATCGGTTCCGCCTGCGATGACTTCCGTCTCGCCCCACTGTTTGCCGAGCAGTTCAACGGCTTGTTCCTTGGTTGTTGGGCTTGCGTACTCAAAGTTTTTCATTACGCCTTGCCTCCTTTTTTGGCCAGAGCCGCAAGTACGCGGTCGGCAGTCAGCGGAATTGACGGGACGCGAACTCCAATGGCGTTGGCCACGGCGTTGGAAATCGCCGCGCCGGGTGAAACGGTTGGCGGTTCGCCGATGCCGATGACGCCGCGTTCGTCGTAACCTTTACCGGTCATCATGTGAACTTTGAAATTGCCTACGTCGCGCAATCCGGCCAAGCGATAAAACTCCATGTTGGCGTTCAACATTTTGCCGGTTTGATCGTCCATAACACGTTCTTCGTACAGAGCATAAGTCACGCCCATAATCATCGCGCCGAAGACCTGGCTTTCGCAGGTCTTCATATCAATGATCAGGCCGCAATCCTGCACTGCGACGAAGTTGTTCATTTTGACGACACCGGTTTCGATGTCCACGGAAACGTCGGCCATTTGAACTCCGCCGACGCCGCCCGTGGTCAAGGTTTCCTTGCCAGGGTTCTTGCCGCGAGTCGTCAGCGGTTGAGTGCCGAGTTTCGCGCAAGCCTGTTTCCAGGTCATCGAGTTCGTCGGTTTGCCAATTTCCTGAATCTTTCCGCCGACGGCTTCCAGTTTGTCGGCAGTCGTGTTCATTGTCGGAGCGACTTTTTCCAGAATGACGTTCAACGCATCAACCGAAGCTCGGCGCGTCGAAGAACTGATGCCGCCAACCGTGGTCGAACCGCCTGATCCTCCAGAAACCGGATACCGGCTGTCGCCGATGTGGATTTTGACTTGATCCAGCGGGATGGCGAAGGTGTCAGCCGCGACAATCGCCAGCACTGTGCGAGTTCCAACGCCCAAATCCTGGGTTCCCATTTTGACTTCGACCGTGCCGTCGGGATGAACCGTCAGGTCGCAATCGCTGGCGTGGCCGCCGCCGCCCCAGGTGTGGAGCGAAAGCCCAAGCCCGCGTTTGATGGTTTTGGAGCTGCCCACAGCGCCTTCGCCGCGTGGCCGCCACAGCTTTTTCCATTCGATCATTTCGGCGGCTTTCATCAGTTCATCTTTGTAAACGTTCTGGCGAACACCGGCCAACGGCAGGTTTTTCATGAACAGATCAAGCGGATCCATTCCAAGCTTCGCGGCCATGTCTTCAAAGGCGGACATGGTAATCAGACAGGCTTGCGGATGATTCGGCGCGCGCCAGGCTCTTTGCGGGCCGGTGTTGGTTGGCACGACGGAGAAAACTTCTTTGCGATCGGGGACTTTCAAGACGTAAGGCAACTGGTTGGCGAAGCTGAAATTGCCTACGCCGCCCGAACCCCAGGCTTGAGATTCCCACGCGACGATGGTTCCGTCTTTTTTCGCGCCGATTTTGACTTTGGCATAAGCGGATGGGCGCGTTCCCGCAACCATCAATTCGGCGTCGCGTTCCAGCATCAATTTGACCGGCTTGCCGCCAGCCATCTTGGAAACTTTGGCCGCTTCGACGCCCCAACGGTCAACAGGGAATTTGCTGCCGAAACCGCCGCCGATGTGATCCATCTTGATGCGAACATTTCCGGCGGGCAGCCCTAACGCTTGGGCGAACTGGCCTCCATTGACCGAAACCGATTGAGTTGATTGATGAACCAGCAGGTTTTTGTCGTCTTCCCATTCGGCAACCAGACCGTGCGATTCCAGACAGCAATGCGTGATGACATCGTTGCCGTACTCACCTTCCAAAATGACATCGGCGCTGGCAAAAGCCTTGGCCGGATCGCCAGCGACGTTTTCGCTGGGTTTGCGGCGACTGGCTTCCGGGACTGCGTCCCAGTTACTTTCGTTGACCAGATGCGGCAACTTTTCGTAAACAACCTTGATTGCGCGCATTGCGTCTTCGGCCTGAGCTTCGGTTTCCGCGGCTACGACGGCGATTTCGTCGCCAGCCCAATGAATTTCCGTGCCGGGGCCTTGAATAATTTTGGCGGCTTTGACGCCGGGCATTTTTTCTGCGGCGCTTAGGTCAATGCTGACGACCTTGGCGTGCGCGTAAGGCGAACGCAGAACTTTGCCGAACAGCATGCCGGGACGATTCAAATCGAATGTGTATTTCGCTCGACCTGAAACTTTGTCCGGGCCGTCCAGCCGCGAAATGCGTTTGCCGATGTGAGTTCGCTTGCCTTCTTCAGGCCACTTGTACTCAGCCATTGCGTTGTCCTCCTCTCGTCATTTTCGCCGGGCCTTTTTTCATCGTGGCGGAAGCCTGGGCGATTGCGCCTTTGATTCCGTTGTAAGTGCCGCAGCGACACAGATTGCCGCCAACGCCCATTTCGATTTGTTCTTCGGTCGGCGTGGGATGTTTGTCCAGCAGCGCCTTGCAAGCCATGACGAAACCCGGCGTGCAGAATCCGCACTGCTGGGCGTCGTTGTCCCAGAACGCCTGTTGCACCGGATGCAGCGTGTCGCCTTTGGCCAATGATTCGACGGTTTCGATCTTGCGGCCTTGAGCTTCGATGGCCAGGACGGTGCAGCCATACATCGGCTTGCCGTCAATAATCATCGTGCAGGCTCCGCAAGTCGCGCGGTCGCAGACGCGCTTGGCTCCGGTTGTGTCCAGATCGTTACGGAGCGTATCCAACAAAGTCGCGCGCGGTTCGACGCTGACTTTTTTGGGCGAACCGTTGATCGTCAAAGTGATGTCGGTTTTGCTTGGGCCAAAGATTTTGACTTCGGCTCCGGCGGCTTTGACGACTTTTTCGCCGCCGGCCACCAGCGGAATCGTCAAGGCTACGCCTGTGCCTTTCAGGAATTTGCGGCGAGACACTGCGGAATCCCCGGAAGTAGGGGAATCGGCGGAATTGTCATGCCGTTCGTCAGAACTGCTCATCAGTTACCTCCGTTTTGGTCAGAAAGAGTGGAGTGAGTTTTCGAAAAATCGGGTTCACGTCTGCTTGAGACGCATTCGTCATGGTTCGGTTACAGCCAAATTACAAAAGGATTAAAGCTACGAATGAAGTGCGGGCAGAGTATAGCAACGGGTCAGAAGGGTGACAAGAAACTGATGTAGCGCGAACTGTCAGTTTGCGTTGTGTAGAGAGATATTGGCTGGTTACAGCGTGTATTCTGAGAAAGACGCAAACTGACAGTTCGCGCTACTTTGTTCGCCGGGAAAGTTTGAGCGCCGCTTCCCATCGCCGCCGCCAGAATCCCTTGCGGTTTTGCTTCAGCCGTTTGAACCACTCCCGGATCAATTGCGATTGGTGGTGGACGCGCTGATAAATCCGCGAGGCTTTGATCGTTGAATACACTCGCGCTTTGAATGCGACGAACCGCGTGTGCAACCAGGCGAACCAGCCGATCAGCAGCAGCTTTGGTTCGGTCAGCGTGTAAATGCGAGCGACCAAAGCCGTGCCGGCGATCTTGGCGAAAACGACGACCATAAATCCGAAAGCCGCCTGTCCATGAGCGATAAACCACAACGCCGCCAGCTTGACCGGCAACAGTAACAATGTCGGAACGGCAAAGACAGACAACGCCCCATAAGGCGGCAAGCTGGCGATCAAGGATTCAATCTGTCGAAAGACCGGCAAACGTCCAATCGTAGCCGCCAGTCGCTGAAGATCATCCCACAGCCAGTCTTCCAGCAGGACGAAGATTGCAGCGACCAGCACAAAGGGTGCGGC
>JAGNMH010000651.1 GCA_017991275.1 Acidobacteriota bacterium | reverse complement strand
AAAAACCGGGCACGGCGCGAGTCTCATTCCTGACTCTCATGATCGCCTGCAGTTTGCCGCCCTGACTGGTGACCTGACCTATGGTATTGAGAGCAGGACTGGTGACGCCAACCGGAGGGCAGGCGGTTTGCGCTATGGCTTCGTTGGCTTGAGATGGCAGCAAACCGGTAAGCGCGATGCCGGATGCGGCGGCAATCGTCTGGCCAAGAAATTCCCTGCGGGTGGTGATTTCGGTCTGTTCCTGTGCGGGTGTTGGCCCTGGCGTGGCTATGCCGCCGACGGTTACCTCAAGATTCTGTTTGTCATCAGACTTTGTCATATTGTGCCTCCTGAATTAAGCCAAAATGGGAGCAGTTGGGGGAGTTGGAGGTGCGGGGTTCCACACTCTGATAATCCCTATCGCTGCGGTGTTTCCGGTCGCGTCCCGGTATTGGAATTCCTGGTTGGTGTTTTTCGGGATACTGAAAGTCACCACTCTTTCAGACATTGGAGGATCAAAGCCCGGAGGCATGCCCGGAATACGAGTCGGCATCCAATCGGTATCCGCTCCGCCAACCGGCGCGGGCCAATGTGCTTGAGGATCGGGTTCCGGATTCAAAGGTTCCAGTGATGGTCGGGGATCGTTGTTGCGCCAGGTAATTTGGTCGCCGTTGGCGACATCAATCGTGGACGGCGAGAAAACAGCTTGTGTCAGACCTGGGTTTCGAATGATATCAATGATTACTTGAGCCATTGGGGAAACTCCTTTCTAGGTTGTCGCTCTCGGTTCGTTTGCTTTGGAGCCAAAACTAAAGGTTTGCGGCAAAATGAACCGAAGAAGATTTATGGTTGGTAAACTACGACGTGAAATCCCTGCCATTACTGGAAGTAGATTGTCTGTAAAAAGTCGAAAGCTGCTCTGGTGAAGAGAGGCCTCCGGGTTTTTCATATAGTTTTAGTATTCAAAATTTGCTCCTGTTTGGATACTGCTGGAGCGGTTATGGCTACTGCTTGTCTAACGGAATGAATGCCGGGTCGCGAGATGCAATCTCACTCCACAATTCAAAATCTTCCTGCGTAGCAACGCTACAGCGCCGGAAGAAGAGAAATAAAATAAAAAGGTACGTCCAATCTATTAACCGCGAAAGTCTGGATAATTCCCTCATCAAGAATAAAAAAATGTGATGATGGCTGAATGACGCGGGTGACTTTGAACCCATTGGCGTTTTTAGGCAATAGAGGATTTGTAACCTGAGGCAATTTCTGGCCGTATTTGCAGTTGCAGGGGGCTTCCTGTGGCACTTTCTGCCTGTGGCACTTTCTAACAGATTCAACTTACACAACCCGGAGGTTTCGTTATGACCCGCACCACGCGCAAGTTTGTTTTTTACATGCTGAGTTTGGTTTTCTTGCTGTCAGGTTTCGGCGCTAAGGCGCAGACTCCATATCAAAAGCCGCCCAAGGCAGTGATGGATGTTCTGGATGCTCCGTCTTCGCCATTTGTTTCGGTCAGCCCGTCACGAGACCGAATGTTGCTAATGCAGACGGCTCGTTATCCATCCATCGCCGAATTATCCGAACCTATGCTGCGACTGGCCGGGCTTCGCATTAACCCGAAAACCAATGCGATTCACATGGCCGGGCGCTTCACAGGCTTGACGCTCAAAACCATTCCAGACGGCAAAGAAACCAAAGTCATCACACCGCTGGGCGCCAAGTTGGGCGGAGTTTTGTGGTCGCCGGACGGCAAGCAGTTCGCCGTGACCAGCATCGCCGACGGCGGCAGCGAGTTGTGGATTGGTGATTCCACGACAGGGAAGTTGCGGAAGATATTGGGCGTCAAACTCAATGCGGCTTATGGCGAAGCTCTGCAATGGATGCCGGACAGCAAGACTCTGCTGGTGCAAACGATTCCGGCTGGACGCGGCGCTGCTCCTGTGGCTCCGACTGTTCCGATTGGTCCGACTGTTCAGGAGAATTTTGGCAAAGCGACTCCGGCTGTCACCTTCCAGGATTTGATGAAGAATCCGCACGACGAAAAGTTGTTTGAGTATTACGCGACTTCGCAACTGGCGATGGTCAATGCCGCGACTGGCAAGGCTTCACCGATTGGCAAAGCCGCGATTTACGCCGGAGTTGACGTTGCGCCGGACGGAAATCATCTGCTGGTAATCAGCAATCACAAACCATTTTCGTACACGTTGACCGCCGGTTCGTTTCCGCGCGAAATCGAAGTTTGGGATCGCGGCGGCAAGCTGGTTCACAAATTCGCCAGCCTGCCTTTGCAGGATCAAATCCCGATTGAAGGCGTTGCGACCGGCCCGCGCAATTACAACTGGCGTCCGACGGAGCCTGCAACTTTGGTTTGGGTTGAAGCTCTGGACGGCGGCGACACCAAAAAGAAAGCCGCTCTGCGCGATGTGGTGAAGATGTTGAAGGCTCCGTTCACTGGCCAGCCGGTTGAATTGACCAAGACCGAAAACCGTTTTGCCGGGCTGACCTGGGGAGAGAAAAACGGTCTGGTGATGGTGCGCGATATGGATCGCAACACTCGCCGCAGCCGCACCTTTTTGATGAACGCCGACAATCCTGCTCAGACTCCCAGGCTGATCTGGAATCTTTCGATTCAGGATCGTTACAACAACCCTGGTCAGCCTGAAATGAAGCGTTTGCCGAACGGTCAGGCTGTGTTGCTGCAAAACGGCGACAACATTTTCCTGACCGGGCAAGGAGCCACGCCAAAAGGCGACCGTCCGTTCCTGGATCGGTTCAACCTGACGACGCTGAAATCCGAACGGCTATTTCGTTGCGACGACAATAGTTACGAAAGCGTCACGACGCTGCTCAGCGACGACGGATCGAAGTTCATCACTCGATATGAAAACCAGACGACTCCTCCGAATTACTTCATTCGTTCGGCTGGAAGCCCATCCGATAGTAATGCCAAAGTCGCGTTGACGAAATTCGCTGATCCGACTCCGCAGCTTCGCGGGATCAAAAAACAGCTTGTGCGGTACAAACGCAAAGACGGCGTTGACCTGTCCTTCACTCTGTATCTGCCGCCGAATTACAAAGAGGGAACTCGGCTGCCGACGGTCGTTTGGGCATATCCACTCGAATTCGGAGACGCTGACACCGCTGGTCAGGTCAGCGGTTCAACCAATCGCTTCACTTCGATTGGCGGGATTTCGCATCTGTTTTTCTTGCTGCAAGGTTACGCAGTTTTGGACGACACCGCGATGCCCGTCATCGGCAGCCCCGAAACGATGAACAACACTTACGTTGAACAAATCGTCGCCAGCGCCGAAGCCGCCATCAACAAAGCCGTCGAAATGGGAGTCACCGACCGCAATCGGGTCGGCGTTGGAGGCCACAGCTACGGCGCGTTTATGACCGCAAACCTGCTGGCTCATTGCGATTTGTTCAAAGCCGGAATCGCTCGCAGCGGAGCTTACAACCGCACGCTGACTCCGTTCGGTTTCCAAAGCGAGCGCCGAACTTACTGGGAAGCGCCGGATATGTATTTGAAAGTTTCGCCGTTTATGAACGCTGACAAAATCAAAGAGCCGATCCTGCTGATCCACGGTGAAGCAGACAACAACACCGGAACTCATCCGATTCAATCCGACCGAATGTTCCAGGCGCTGAAAGGCAATGGCGGAAACGTTCGTTACGTCACTTTGCCGCACGAATCGCACGGTTACACGGCGCGCGAATCAACCGAACATACACTGTGGGAAATGATCACCTGGTTCGATAAATACGTGAAAGGCGCTGGTGAGTCTCAGGCCAGGGCTCAATAACGTTAAGACCCAAATCTCTTCACCAAATTAGCCCGCAAAGCAGGCGACAGCATATAGACTGGGGTGACGCGCAGCGCGT
>JAGNMH010000650.1 GCA_017991275.1 Acidobacteriota bacterium | reverse complement strand
AACTTGACGGTTTCGCGCGACGGCAAAGTTTATCTGAGCTGGATCGAACGATTGGGTGAAGGAAAATTCTCGCTACGTTTTTCTGTGAAAGAAGGCGACGGCTGGTCAGCGCCGCGCACCATCGCCGAAGGCTCGAACTGGTTCGTCAACTGGGCGGATTTCCCTTCGATGATTGTCTTGCCGGATGGAACTCTGGCCGCGCATTGGCTGGTCAAAAGCGGCCCCGGCACGTTCGATTACGACGTGACGATTTCGCGTTCGTTTGACGGCGGCAAAACCTGGGGCAAACCGTTCGTTGCTCATCGTGACGGAGTGAAAACCGAACACGGTTTTGTTTCTTTGTTCGCAGCCAAAGACGGACAGCTTGCCGCCGTCTGGTTGGACGGACGAGAAATGACTTCCGGCGGACCCGATGGCAAAAAAGACGATCATGGGCACGGCCACGGCAACATGACTTTGCGATACGTGAAGATCAAACGCGACGGCTCTCTGACCGACGAAGCCAAGCTGGACGCTCGTGTTTGCGAATGCTGCCAGACTTCGGCGGCGATGACTGCCGACGGGCCGGTTGTCGTTTACCGAGATCGTTCGGATGAAGAAATCCGCGACATTTCCATCGTCCGTTTGAAAGCAGGCAAGTGGTCGGAACCTCGTGCAGTTCACAACGACGGTTGGAAGCTGAACGGTTGCCCGGTCAACGGCCCTTCGGTTTCGGCTGTGGGCAAACAAGTCGCCGTCGCGTGGTTCACTGCCGCCGGAGACAAGCCTCAAGTCAATCTGGCGTTTTCCACAAACAGCGGAGAAAGCTTCGGCAAGCCGATCAAAATTGATGACGGCAATCCGGTTGGCCGAGTGGAAACGCTGATGCTGGCTGATGGCAGCGCGATTGTTTGTTGGCTGGAAAAAGCGACAGGCAGCGGTTCGGTGCGCGTTCGCCGTGTTCGGCCAGACGGAAAGTTGGACGAATCCATCGCGGTTGCGCCCAGCGGCACGGCTCGTTCAAACGGCTTTCCGCAAATGGCGTTGAGCGGCAAAACGCTGGTCTTTGCCTGGACAAGTTCGCGCGTGATAACGGCGACAATGCAGTTGCCAAATTGATAGAGGCGTTATGTCGAAATCCTTGCCCATCGTTCAACCAATGCTGCACGTTGACCCGGTCTGCGGAATGAAGGTCAATCCCGCAACGGCTGCGGGTAGTTTCGATTATCAAAGCACGACGTATTACTTCTGCAATCAGCGTTGCCGCGAAAAGTTTGCCGCCAATCCCGAAGCAGTTCTTTACCCGACGCACAAAGCTGAAATGCCCGCCGAAAATACAGTCAGATATTTGGGGGCGATTGAATACACTTGTCCGATGGATCCCGAAGTTGTTCAGCTTGGACCGGGCATTTGCCCGAAGTGCGGAATGGCTCTGGAACCCAAAGTGTTTTCGTTGACGGCGGAAGAAGACACATCGGAACTGGACGACATGAAGCGACGGTTCTGGCTTTGTCTGGCGCTGACACTTCCGGTCTTTTTGCTGGCAATGTCGGAAATGATTCCAGGCCAGCCGGTACAACATGCCATCGGTCATCGTCTGGTGACACTGCTGCAATTCGCGCTGGCGACTCCGGTTGTGTTGTGGGGAGGTTGGCCATTTTTTGAACGTGGCTGGGCTTCGATTTTGAACCGCAGCCCAAACATGTTCACGCTAATTGCCATCGGCACGGGCGCAGCTTTTGGTTACAGCGTCGTGGCGACTTTGTTACCCGGCTTTTTTCCCAATTCATTCAGAGGCCACGGCGGTGAAGTAGCTGTTTACTTTGAAGCTGCCGCAGTCATCACGACTCTGGTTTTGCTGGGACAGGTGTTGGAGCTTCGCGCGCGCAGTCAGACCAGCAGCGCGATCAAAATGCTGTTGGGCTTGGCCCCGAAAACCGCTCGCGTCATACGTCACGGCAAAGAAGAAGATACTCCGCTCGAACACGTTCACCCCGGAGATTTATTGCGCGTGCGTCCGGGCGAAAAAGTCCCTGTGGACGGCGTCGTCACCGAAGGCCGCAGTTCCGTTGACGAAGCAATGGTCACAGGCGAACCAATCCCAGTCGAAAAAGAACCGGGTAGCAAAGTCACAGGCGGAACCGTCAATGCCACAGGCAGTTTCGTCATGCGAGCCGAACGAGTCGGCAGCGAAACTCTGCTGGCGCAAATTGTCCGAATGGTTGGTGAAGCCCAACGCAGTCGCGCTCCGATTCAACGATTGGCGGATTCGGTTTCGGCCTGGTTTGTTCCGACAGTCGTGCTGGCCGCAGTCATCACGTTTTTGATTTGGAGCTTCGTCGGCCCCGAACCTCGATTCGTTTACGCGCTGGTCAATGCCGTTGCAGTGCTGATTATCGCTTGCCCCTGCGCGTTGGGCTTGGCTACGCCAATGTCTGTCATGGTCGGAACGGGCAGAGGCGCAATGGCGGGTGTGCTGGTCAAACACGCCGAAGCCCTGGAAACTCTGGCCAAAGTTGACACGCTGGTGGTTGATAAAACCGGAACGCTGACCGAAGGCAGGCCGCGTTTGGTTTCGCTGGTTCTTTCTTCTGACAAGGAAACAGAGAGCGAGTTGCTGCGGTTGGCGGCGAGTTTGGAACGTGCGAGCGAACATCCGTTGGCGGCGGCGATTGTAGCGGCGGCAGTTGAGCGCAAGATCGAATTGGTCGGAGTTGACCAGTTTGAATCACTGACAGGCAAAGGCGTAGTTGGGCAAGTCGGCGGTAAGAAAGTCGCGCTTGGCAATCAGCGGTTGATGGAATCGCTTTCGATACCGGTTGATGCTGCGATTGCTGACGAAGCCGAGCGGCTTCGCGCTGAAGGACAAACAGTAATGCTGGCAGCGGTTGATGGACGACTAGCCGGGTTGATTGGAGTAGCCGATCCAATTAAGGCTTCGACCCACGAAGCGATTCGAGAGCTTCACGCCGATGGTTTAAGAATCGTCATGCTGACGGGCGACAGTCGCAAAACCGCCGAAGCCGTCGCGCGCGAGCTTGGCATTGACGAAGTCATCGCCGAAGTTCTACCCGAACAAAAATCCGAAGCCATCAAACGTCTGCAAAGCGAAGGCCGGGTTGTGGCAATGGCGGGCGACGGCATCAACGATGCTCCGGCGCTGGCCGCAGCCGAAGTCGGAATCGCTATGGGAACCGGAACCGATGTGGCGATGGAAAGCGCAGGCTTGACCCTGGTCAAAGGCGATTTGCGCGGCATCGTTCGCGCTCGACACTTGAGTCGCTCGGTGATGCGCAACATCCGGCAAAACTTGTTTTTTGCTTTTGCCTATAACGCGCTGGGGGTTCCGCTGGCAGCGGGAATTCTGTACCCATTCTTCGGCTTGCTGCTCAGCCCAATGATCGCCAGTGCGGCAATGACCTTCAGTTCGGTGTCTGTGATTTCCAATGCGCTTCGGTTGCGTAGATTGGAACTGTAACGCGCTGACATCTGAGCGGTAGTGAAGTTCAACCACAGCCATTGACCATTACGCATTATCCATTAACCGCAAGGGTAGAGAGCTTTTTCTACCTGTCGAATAATGGTTAATGGCGGATGCCTAATGGTCAATGTCATCGCTGATTCTCTAGGCTGGCGCTGCCGTCGCGTTCATGTTTTTCTGCGCCGCAATAAAACCTAACAGCGCCCGTGACAACTCTTCGGCCTGTTCGAGTTGCACCGCGTGTCCGGTTTCCAGTTCCATCAAACGATTCTTCGATGTTTGGAACAACGGAGCCAAATACGCACGGACTTTGTTGTTGTCCACGATTCGGTCGCCGGTTGCTGTCACCATAAACATCGGCAACTTGACCTTCAGAATTGATTCCCACGAACGCTCCTGCACTTC
>JAGNMH010000649.1 GCA_017991275.1 Acidobacteriota bacterium | reverse complement strand
GACTGAAGCTGCGCGTTGTTGAAGCTTTTCTTCGCCAATGACGTTGACCTGTTGTGTGGTCTCGTCCAGCGATTGAACAGTTCCGACTTCGGCTGTGACTGTGACTTCAGCGGTCAGTGCCGCTATGCCGAGATTAAATTCGATGAGTGAAGACGAATCGCGCGGCAATGAAACGGCTCGGCTGCGGCGTTCGAAGCCTTTACCGCTGACCAGCAATTCGTATGCTCCGGCTGCAACATTGTGAAGAGTGAATTGGCCTTGAGCGTCAGTGTGTGTCGAAGCGACCGCCGATTGTCTGGCGTTCAACAAACTGATCGAGGCCTGTGCAACCGCGGCGCCGGAACTGTCTTTGATCGTGCCGGTTAAATCATGGCCGGATTGCGCTCTGACGGTGGTTGCGGCAAGAAAGATGAGAGCAAAAAAACAGGACAGCCAAATCGTTAGCCGTCCTTTGATGTGAGGTTGCATTGTGAACTTCTCCTTTTCGTCATTTCATTTCAGCTCCTTTTTTGACTCTGACGAGCCGGAAGCCGGTGAGTGTATTTCGCTCGTTCGGCAGGTCGTAACCTCGAACGGTGACTCGGCACAGATAAGCCGGAGCCTGCCAGCTACAGCCACGAGTCACTTTGGTCGTGCCTTTCAGCGGGCCTTGCGGGTCTTTAGCCGGACTATCTTTGTAATACTTTTCGTCGTACCAATCCTGACACCATTCCCAAACATTGCCCTGAATGTCGTAAATCCCCCATGCGTTTGGCTTCAGCTTTCCCACAGCATGTGGGCGGTTTAGAGCGGTGCCGCCGAACCAGGCAATGTCTCTCAAAGTCTTTTCCGGGTCTTCAACGTTGCCTTTGTTCAAGGCAGTGTTGATCGTGCTGGCAACGGGTTCTTTTTTTTGCTTTTTATTCTTCTTTTTTGGCTCTTCTTTTTTTTCAGGCAGGAAATCTTCGCCATAAAAATTTCCAGTGCTACCGGCGCGTGCGGCATATTCCCATTCGGCTTCAGTGGGCAGCCTGTAAGTGTGCCGGTTGTCATGCGCCTGTAAAGCCTTGAGAAAATCCTGCACGTCGTTCCAGGAGATATTCATCACCGGAAGTTCGCGGCCTTTGAACGCACTTGGATTACTGCCCATCACAGCCTCCCATTGCAGTTGAGTCACCTCGTGCTTGCCCATTTCAAAAGCCTGGGAAATAAGCACACGGTGTTGCGGGCGTTCGCGCTCTTCCAGTTTGACGCCGGGCATGTTGTCAGGCAGCCCCATCAAAAAATTGCCTAATGGAATTTGAGCGTAGCTTTTGTCAGAGAGCAGCGAAGCCAACCCGTCGCCGTCGGTTGTCGCTGACGATGATTTGCACGCAAGAAACGCACAAAGCAAAAGTAGCGATCCGGCAAAAAACCTCTTTGTCTTTCCACTGACTTTGAGTTCTTTTATTTTCATTGGCCAGTACTTCAAGTTTGCCTGTTGGTAATGTTAATAGTGCAAATGAACTACTACCACAGGCCGTAGATGATTTGTGGGGGTTATTGCAAAGTGGAAACAATCACTTCAATCAATTGGTGAATGGAAAGGAGCGAGGAGTTAGTTGCGACTATCACTGTCGCAAGTAGCACACCGAACGCCAGCCACAACGAGTTTGGAATTGCAGTTGAGGCAATCCGGTCTGAATCTGTTGCAGAGGCCAATCGGATTAGTCGTTCTACTCTGCCGGTAATGCCAACGATGTTTTCGCCGATCAACAATGCCCCTACTGTTTTAGCGGAAAACCCGGGGCTAAACCCTGCCGGGACCATTCGCGCAATTTTGACCAGGGCGGCGGCCAGATTCAGCGCTGGTTGGCTGCCGTTGCGTGCTGCAAATTCGTCCGCCGCCGCTTCGGAGGCTTCTGCCCATTCACGATCTAACAGTCGCCCGCAAGGCACAATTGTCAAAACATCTCGGCAAACTCTAAGCAGAGTGCGTTTCAAATTATCGCGCGCCGCCAGATGACCGCATTCGTGCGCAATAGCCGCGTTCATTTCTTCAGGCGTCAGCGAATCGAACAGGTGGTCGGCAATGAAAAGTCGTGGCCGAAAAGCTCCGACGACGGCAATGACAGGGAACTGATGTCGCAACCGATAAGCCGGAATAGCCGTTAAAAGATTCGTTTGACCCGGATTGATCGTTTCAGAATTACCGAGCCAATCTTTGACCAGTTTGCGAGTCGCCAACCAGGCGCCCAGTCCTCTCCAAACTGCCAGTAACAATCCGACAGCGGAAATCGCAGCCAGCGCGGCCAGTTTGGCAGTAACAGCTTCGGTTTTGTGGCGAGGCTCATGTGTGATGTAAGCAGGTACAAGAAAAGCAACGACGCAGATAATCGCAGCCAGTCCCGGAAAAATTCGCAAAGTGAAAAGCCATTGTGCTCGTTTGGCAGCCGACCAGCTTTGCGCACGTGATTGCAGCAAGCGCCAGATCGTCGCCGTGAACAAGGACACCGCAGTATTTAGTGTCAGCAGAGCCGACAACGCCAGACAGATACCCAGCCATTCGTACATTGCCATTACTCCTTTTCGCGCAGGGCTTTCTTTTCTAAAGTTTGCCGCTTCTCGCGTATCAGTCGGTCGAGATCGTCCAGCAGTTCTCGGTCGTGTTCGCTAACGGCGTCAACAATGCAGGCCAGCACCGGTTCTACACCGTTTTTCCCGCGACCGAGCAGTGTGTCAATCACGCCACGGGCGACGCTGCGTTCAAGCTCTTGCGCCGATATGCGCGGAAAGTAAACAAAAGCTCGCCCGTCTTTGCGACGTTCCAGCAAGCCTTTTTTATGCAGCCGGTCAAGCGTAGTCATCAATGTCGTGTAAGCCAGCCTTTCATTGAAAGCCAAAAACACATCCCGAACACTGACTTCGCAGCCGGTTCCGCGGCGATGCTCGTATCGCCGCCAGACAAACTCCATCACATCGCGCTCCAACGGCCCAAGTTCCTGCATGATGACTTCAATGGGTTTCAAGTCCTGATTGAATTTGGATAGAAAAAGCTTCATCGCCCGAAGTATCCTGATGACTGACAATTCTGTCAATTTGCCCGACTCGCCGCCTTGCCTGTGAAGCTGCGATGGCTTATTTACAGAACTTGCCGACAAAAAATCAGGAAGCGAGAAAGTCCAGGTATGAAAACAATTGCCGCCCGAATGTTGGATCAACTGAAAATTGCTTACGAACTCCGCGAGTACGAAGTCAGCGAAGACGAGCTTGATGCCGTCACGGTCGCTCGAAAAGTGAACATGCCACCTGAAGCAACATTCAAAACCCTGGTCGCTCGCGGAGACAAAACCGGAGTCGTGATGGCCTGCATCCCCGGCAACGCCGAACTCGATCTGAAGAAATTCGCTTCGGCCACCGGCAATAAACGTGTTGAGTTGGTTGCCGTCAAAGAGATACAAGCCTTGACCGGTTACATTCGCGGAGGCGTTTCTCCGTTGGGAACGAAAAAGAAATATCCGTTTTACCTGGATCAAACCGCTCTGAATCATGAACGCATCAGCGTCAGCGCCGGTCAACGAGGCCTGCAAATGATCCTGGCTCCTGCCGATTTGCAGCGTGCCTCTGCCGCAACGCTCGCCGATTTGGTCAAGCCAAGTTCCTGATTGAAAAATAGTGAAAAATTCAATTAAAATTTTTGGCAAGTAACTATCAGCAGTAGTAAATTGCGCGCGTTGTCCCCCCAGAGAATAACAAGCGGTCAAATCAACAATATTGACGCCACCGCCGATTCGGCCATCCAGCACGACAACACCAATTACGGTTCAACTTTTTACAACCGAGGAAATCTGACCAGCGTTACTCAGCATTCGGTTTTGAACGGCGCAATCAACGGTTCGCGCCTGGCCA
>JAGNMH010000648.1 GCA_017991275.1 Acidobacteriota bacterium | reverse complement strand
CGTCGAACGAAATGTTGGCCAAGATGCTTTCGCCCAAACAAAAAGGCGAAGCGGGTGGAGCGCACATCGGCTGGTTGCTGACTCGCAAAAAAGACGACGTGCCGGTCGTGCTTTCTGTCAAAGACGTGGTTTCGACTCATCTTGCAATTCTGGCTTCAACCGGTTCCGGCAAAAGCTATCTGGCCGGAGTATTGATTGAAGAACTACTGCGACCTCACAACCGGGCGGCGGTTTTGATCGTTGACCCGCACGGCGAATATCACACGATGCAGGGCATGCACTCGCTGCCTGGTTTCAGCGAAGGCGCGTACAAACCCGAAACCAAAATCTTCACGCCGAACAAAATCAAAGTTCGCCTTTCCAGCCTGACTGAAGCCGATCTGGTTTACCTGTTGCCGGAAATGACAGAGAAGATGAAATCAATACTGACTCCAGCTTACCGCGCTGTCATTAATCGCAGCGGCGAACGCGGAACCTGGGGTTTTCACGATCTGCTGGACGAAGTGCTGGCTCAAAAGTATGAAGACGAAAAAGGCAAAGGCGGAGGTAACAGCAGCACGATTGACGCGCTGGAATGGCGATTGCGCCGCCGCTTTGAACAAAGCTCAGTTTTTTCCGACCACGAACACATCTCGTTGCAGGATTTGTTCAAACCCGGCCAATGCACAGTCTTGCAGCTTTCCGAGATTGACGAACACGAACAACAGGTCATCGTCGGAACCCTGCTGCGGCGAACGAACAAAGCTCGAATGGCTACGGTACGCGGCAATGCGACTTCCGGCGACGAATCGCTGCCTTACCCGGTTTTCGTCCTGCTGGAAGAATCGCACCGTTACGCACCCGCCGGTCAGCAAGTAGTTTCGACCAACATCCTGAAAACCATTTTGTCCGAAGGCCGCAAGTTTGGTGTCGGCATTGGATTGATAACTCAGCGACCGGGCAAGCTGGATCAGGACGTGCTGTCGCAATGCATGACTCAATTCATTATGCGCATCGTCAACCCGATAGATCAGCAAACTATCGCTTCGTCGGTGGAAGGCGCAGGCCGCCGATTGCTGGACGAATTGCCCGCGCTGACCAAAGGCCAGGTGATTGTCAGTGGCGTAGCGGTCAACACTCCTGTACTGTGCGCGGTTCGTGAACGAACGACCAAACACGGCGGCGAAACGATTGACGCTCCCGCCGAATGGCAAAAATACTTCAGCGAATCGAAACGACAGGAACGCGAACGCGCCGAAGCCCCGATGATTAAACCTCAGCCGAAGGGAACGAAGGTTGATGGATGGGATGTCTGATACATAAATGCGAACACTAAAATTAACTCTTGAATACGACGGAACTCGTTACAGCGGCTGGCAGCAACAGGCCAACGCGCAAACCATTGCCGGTGAATTGTGGACGGCAGCCGAAGATTTCTTTGGCCGCCCGATTGAAATCGGCGGTTCTGGCCGAACCGACGCCGGAGTTCACGCCATCGCGCAAATCGCGCATATCAAATTTCCTCGCTGGGGAGCCAGTTCGGCAGAGATACGGAATCGAATCTCTGCTCTGACGCCGCAGGAAATCATTTACGGATTGAACGACCGGTTGCCAGCCGACATTAACGTGCTGGCTGTAGAAGACGTTTCGCCGGACTTTCACGCCCGGCACGACGCCACTTCGCGCAGCTATTTTTATCAAATCTCAACGCGACGGACAGCTTTCGGCAAAAAACAGGTCTGGTGGATAAAAGACAGGTTGAACGTGCAGGCGATGGCCGACGCGGCAAAGTTGATCGTAGGCCGCCATGACTTTTCGGCCTTCAGCGAACGCGACGTGCGCCGCGTGGACGAATCAACAATCGTCGTCGTCAACGAAGCCGAATTTGTTGTCGAAGGTCACCTGATAATTTTCCGCATCTCGGCTTCGCACTTTTTGTGGAAGATGGTGCGGCGACTGGTCGGTTCACTGGTTGAAGTCGGACGAGGCAACGTCAGCGTCGAAGAATTTGGCAAAACGATTGAACATCCGCAATCCGGAATCGAAGCTCAAACCGGCGTCAAACTTTTGCTTCAATCATCGCTTGATCCGGCACGAGTCACCGCTCCGCCGTCAGGATTGTTTTTGGAAGCCGTGACTTATTCGGATACCGCCAGGCAGGAGCTACAGAAAACTCATCGGCCATACAGGCAAGACTCCAGGCCACGCGAGGCTCAGCGCGAAGACAACGGCGAAGGCAGAAACGCAGTTAGAGACGCCGGAAAAGCCCGCATCAAACTGCCGCTGAAAAAATCTGCGCCTGCGACTTCCAAACCCAACGACCGCCGAAAAGCTCCGGCCAAATTGCCGCTCAGAAAAGCTGGGACAACGAACGCAAGACCAACGGCGAGCCGTAAAGCTCCAGCCAAATTGCCGCTCAGAAAAGATATGCCCGCTTCTGGCAGTACACGAAAAGTTCACGTCAAGCTTTCGTTGAAAGAAGCTGCGGCGCACATCAGGAAAGGTCGGAAACAGGATTAACAGGGCAATCCAATATGAAGACGACAGCACTGTTCAAGCGAATTGACTCTTTGCACGCACAAGCCACGGCTCAGCGTCCATTGACCGGCGTCGCGCTGGAACGGTTGCACGAGTATTACCGGGTAGGGTTGACCTGGTCCAGCAACGCTCTGGAAGGCAACAGTCTGACGTTGATCGAAACCAAAGTGATTGTCGAAGACGGATTGACGGTTGGCGGCAAACCTATGCGCGATGTGCTGGAAGCCACAGGGCACGCAGCGGCTTTTGATCGGATGATGCAGTTGATTCAAGGTGAGGAAATCACAGAAGACAATATCCGTGAACTCCATCGGCTGTTTTATTTCGCCATTGATTCGGAGCAGGCAGGGCAATATCGGCGACAGCGGGTCTTCATTTCCGGCAGCGAACACAAACCACCTTCACCGCTTCAAGTGCCGAAAAAGATGGCAACGCTGTTTCGGCAAATTCCCAAACAGCGAAAGACGCTTCACAGCGTTTCATTCGCCGCATGGCTGCATTTGCAGTTGGTTTCGATCCACCCATTCGTTGATGGCAATGGGCGAACTGCGCGATTGGCGATGAATCTGGCGCTGACCCAGGACGGTTATCCGGTGACGATCATTCCGCCGATTCGCAGAGCCGAGTACATTCGCGCTTTGGAACGTGAGCAGATGAAACGAGTTCAACGCCCGGAAGATTCCTTTGAACACTTCGTCGCTGAATGCGTCGAGCAGGCATTGACTGAATATCTGCGACTTTTTGAAGAATGACTTGCCTTATGTCGCTCAATTCCGAAAACATCAAACACCAAGCCCGCGCGCTCGGATTCGACAAAGTCGGAATCGTTCCCGCCGAAGCTTTGACCGAAGAAGGCGCGCGGTTGCGCGAATGGGTGGAACGCGGCTTTCACGGCCAGATGAAATATATGGAGCCTGGATACAAAGATCGTGATCCGCAACAACGCAGCGATCCTCGGTTGTTGATGGCTTCGGCCAAATCCGTAGTTTGCGTTGCGCTGAATTACTTCAATCCCGAAAAGCATGTGGATGATCCCGAAGTCGGCAAGATTTCGCGTTACGCCTGGGGCGACGATTATCACGACGTGTTGCGCGACAAGTTGAAAGCTTTGCTGGCCTGGATCAAAGAACAGCAACCCGAAGTCGAAGGCAAAATCTGCGTGGATACTGCGCCGATGATGGATAAAGCCTGGGCAGTGCGCGCGGGAATCGGCTGGCTGGGAAAACACACCAACGTCATCACCAAAGAATTCGGCTCGTGGATTTTTCTGGGAGAACTGCTGCTGTCGGTTGAACTGGAATACGATTCGTTTATCGAACCCGACCATTGCGGCAAATGCACAGCCTGCATTGATGC
>JAGNMH010000647.1 GCA_017991275.1 Acidobacteriota bacterium | reverse complement strand
GAAATCCCCAGAAGACGAAGAACGCCGCGACGCTGGAAATTATCAAAGCTGCGGTGAGCGGAGAAAACACCACCGACAACAATCGAATCAGCGCGGGGTAAAGCGGAAAGAAGACCACGGCATCAGCCCGCGCGTACCCGTGTTGAGCGATTTCCAGATACCACAGCGTGTCGAAGCGTTCCCAAACTCCCAGCAGGCGATAAAGCCAACCGGCTTCGCGCGGCATCAGGTTTTCGGTCAAATCGTTGCTGCGAATCAGCGCCGGGTTGAGCTTCAGGTAAGGAGCAAGCATTGCTCCGACCGCCGAATAAAACAGCCGCAAAGCGATTGTCCAGATCAGTGCTGTTTTCAGTTCGGAGTTGGATTTGGTCATTTGCGTCGAATCAGTTGAAAGCCGAACAGCAGCGCCACAAAGGCCCACGCTGTAATCGAAATCAGCCGAGCAGCGCCAGCGGTTTTATGGCGAGCTTCAAACTTCAGGCTCAGTTTGTGTTGACCGGCAGGCAGATCAATCAGCATCAAACCCGTTCCAGCTTCTGACCTGGTTTCGATTTCGTTGCCATCCAATTGTGCGTGCCAGTTCGGGTGGCGATAAGTTTCAATCCGCGCTTGAGTGGCTTCGGTGTTTTCGATCAAAAATTCGCGGCTGCCGATTTCCAGTTTTTCGGTTGTCAGCTTGCCGGAATTGTTCATCAAGCTCGCTCCGCCGGGTTTCATCGCGGGAGGGTACAAAATGAAATCTGCTCCAATTGGGCGAAAGTAAAGCTGGTTTGCCGAATAAGGCAGGTATTTCATGTCGTCTTCGTTTTGCAGCCGTTTACCTTCTTCGATGTTGATTGGTTTGGCTTCCGGCGCGGTCAGACCGGCGAGGACTTGCTGGCGTGAGACTTCTTTTTCTTCAAGCCGGGCAATCATAAAGGTGAAAATCGCACAGCCAATCAACAGCCATGTCACTCCGGCGACCGCCAGCATTCGCAAATGCTTGTTCATTTGCGGCCAGCAACCAACTGCGACGGCAGCCAGCAGCGCGCAGCCTAAAGCTACGAAAGGTTGAAAGCGCCAGGGAAATTGAATGAACTTCAACCCAGGCAAATATCTCCAGAGCAAATCCGACACCGGCAGCGAAATCAGCAAGCCAAATCCCGTCAGCGCTGAACCGAACCAAACCAGAGGCGACAGCCGGTCGCGTCGCCAAACCGGCCAGCACAGCATTGCCAGCAAAGCTCCAGTCAGCGTCTGAGTCAGCGTCAAATAGCTGGTGAAGTCATTGACGCCCGCCCAGGCCTGGCGATAACGATCCGCGCTGAGCGATTTGGCGAAGAGAAAATAGCTGCGGTAATCCTGCTGAACCAGTTGAAGTTTTAGTTGCACCCAATTGGCTTCGACAATTTGCGGCAACAGAAAGAACGCCGTCAGCGCCAGCGCGAATAATCCGGCGATGGTTAATCGCATCAATCCTCGCCAGCCCATCCGCGGCAGATACGACAGCGCCAGAAATCCAATCGTCAATCCGGTCAGGTAAGTCGTGATGGTGTGGGAAAGAATAATTACGCTGAAACTGAGCGCAAAGAAAATCGTGTTGATTCGCTGATGGTTCAAATCGTCTTGGTTGTGGTTGAACAACCTATACGCCCATTTCAGCGCCAGCGGCATAAAACTCAGCGCAAAGGCGTTCGCCAAAAACGCGCGATGCAAACCGATCAGCGGATAAGCTGGCAGCAAAACGTAACCCAGCGAAACTATCAAACTCAGCCGCCGCGAGAAAAACTCTCTTGCCAGCAAATAAGCCGAAATCTGAGCAATCAGCAAAGTCAGAAATGTGACGGCTTTGATTGAACTGAGAACATCCAGGCTGAAAAGTTTCATCAGCAGTGCGCTGATGAAATAACAAAGCGGTGGATAAAATGTGAACAGCGCATCGCCTCGCCCGCCATCCAGTAAACCCGCCCAGCGCGGCAACCAATCGCCTTCGGCAAAGCTTTGCGCGTAACTGCGCGTGATGTGGTAATGCAACGTCAGATCGCCTTGCACGCCGAAGGCTTCGTGCGTCAGCCGTGAAAATGTCAGCACTCCGGCAAAGAGCAGCCACAAAGCGAACAAACCAATGGCGAGTTTCCCTCTGGAAATTGGCGACTGAAGTTTGGAGTGCGGCGGCTCGACGCCGCTTTTACTTTCGATTGAAGTGTCCACCTAATTCACCGGAATTTTCTGTAAACAAAAGAAAAGCGGCGACCAGTCGCCGCACTCCAAAAACTATTCCAGGCTCAACAGCGCCAGCGAGTTTTGATCTTTCACCAATATCCGTTTGCCGATGATTGCAGGATGCGCCCAGGTTTCTGAATCGGCGACTTTGTATTTTTTGATGGCGGTTGCGCCTTTGGCGGCTGCGCTTGAAAGAATCAGTTCGCCATTGTTCGTCAGCGAAAAGATTGTGTCGCCCGCAATCAACATTGCGGCGTTTTCGCCCTGCCTGGGGTCGCCTGTCCAAATTGTCTTGCCGGTTGTCGCGTCCAGGCAGAAAAACTGGCCCTTGTTTTTGTGCGACATCCCAAACAGCAGGTTGCCGCTCAGCACGGGCGAGTTCATATACATCCCGACTTCTTTGTTTTGCCAAACGGTTTCAGTCAGCCATTTATCTTTCCAGCCAACGCGGACTGCGAAAACGCCTTTGTTGATGCCGGAAAATATCAGCAGGTCGCGGAACTGAATCGGAGTGACGATGTTTTGAACGTATTCGGTATCAAATGGAATTTTCCACAACAAGCCGCCGTTGTCCGCCCAGATGCCTATGATGTGTTTGCGCGACTGAGTAACGATCTGCCGTTTGCCTGCGATTTCG
Source organism: Acidobacteriota bacterium (assembly GCA_017991275.1). Classification (GTDB taxonomy): domain Bacteria; phylum Acidobacteriota; class Blastocatellia; order RBC074; family RBC074; genus RBC074. The sequence continues at coordinate 1,041 of JAGNMH010000647.1, read as the reverse complement.
ACTGCAATCGGCGAAGCGTAACCGGGGCCGTCGTCTGTCCAAGCCCATTTTTCATTACCGGTTACCGCGTCCAGCGCGACCAGGCCGCCTTTGTTATTGCCACCAGCGTGCAAAATCACCAGGCCTTTATCCACCATCGGCGACATTGCGGTTCCAAAGTCGGGAGCTTTTTCGCCAAACCGTCTGCCGAAATCCTTGCGCCAGGCCAGCTTGCCTTTGGCAGTGTCGTAACAGGACAAGACCCCCGTGATTCCCAAAGTGTAAAGCCGCCCGCCGCTGAAAACCGGAGTGGATTTCGGCCCTTTGCCGTGTTCGGTGGCAGCGGCATTCACTGTGTAATCCACCAGATAACTATCCTTCCAAATCACTTTGCCGGTTTCCAGATCGTAAGCGGCAACGACTTCGTTTTCGCCTTGCCGCGAATGCAGGTAAACGGTTTTGCCCACGACCAACGGCGAAGCATGGCCGACTCCAACCTGAATTTTCCATTTGGATTTCAATTGCTCCGGCCAGACTTTGGGAGCGACAAAGCCAGTTACCGTTCCGTCGCGGTTTGCTCCGCGCCATTGAGTCCAATCCTGAGCTGAACCTCTGATTGATGCGGTAGAAAATAATGTAACTATCAAAGCGGTCTTAAAAAAACTGAGAGGTGACATGGTTGTTAAGACTCCTGTGGGAAATTTGAGATCGTATTTGCAGTTCGCCGCATTTTAGCACACGAGCTTGAAACGATTATTTGACGATGGTATGGATTGAAAATTGATTGTCATCAAAATGTGTTGATCCCAGATGGTAAAACCAGATTTCTTACACGAAATGCTCAAAAAAGTTGAGGGTGATTTATTGACAGTTTCCCCATATCTGCATAGCATCCAGGAAAGAATATAAACAAGACAGAAATCAATCATTTGGGCGCTTTGCTTTCCTACTTTGGCTGCTGGGTTTCAACCAATATCAATCTGAACATATTTAAGGTGACGCTAGTTCCGTCATCAGGAGGTTTATATGAAACGTTTAGTGTTGCTTGTCGCAGTCCTATGC
>JAGNMH010000049.1 GCA_017991275.1 Acidobacteriota bacterium | reverse complement strand
GACGATTGGACATAAAGTTTATTTGAAGATGTAAGTTCGCTGCTTTGTGAAAGCGAGGCGAATATAAACCATCATCCTTTCGTCGGCCACTTAATAGTTTTTATCGGCAAATAACTTTCCGTTATGACGCCGCTTGAATCAGTTGTTTTCGACGTACTTGCGAATGATGTCGCCCATTTCGGTGGTCGAAACTCGATTCGGCTGGCTCTTCAAATCAGCCGTGCCGTATCCGGCTTTAAGCGTCGCAGTAATTGCCTCTTCCAACAGGCGAGCTTCCGTTTCCAGCTTGCACGAATACCGCAACAGCAACGCCGCCGAGGCAATCGTGCCAATCGGATTGGCGATGCCTTTGCCTGCAATGTCCGGTGCAGAGCCATGAACCGGCTCATACAAACCCACTTTGCCACCAATGCTGGCCGATGGCAGCAAGCCAATGCTGCCGGTCAGAACCGAAGCTTCATCGCTGAGAATGTCGCCGAACAAATTTTCCGTGACGATCACATCGTAATCGGTCGGGCGCATGACCAACTGCATGGCGCAAGCGTCAACGTAACCGTGTTCCAACTGAACATCGGGATATTCCGCCGCCAACCCTTTGACGACTTTGCGCCAAAGCTGCGAACTTTCCAGCACGTTGGCTTTGTCAATCGAATGAAGTTTTTTGCGGCGCAACCGAGCAGCTTCAAACGCCACGCGAGCCACACGCTCCACTTCCGGCGCGGTGTAAGCCATCGTGTTCCAACCGCGCTCGTCATCCACACCGCGCGGTTGGCCAAAGTACGCTCCGCCCATCAATTCGCGGACGATCAGCAGATCGGTTCCGCGCACGATTTCGGCTTTCAGCGGCGAAGCGTCAATCAATGTTTCGTGCAAAAAAGCCGGACGCAAATTGGCGAAGACTCCAAGCCCCGCGCGCAAGGCCAGCAAGCCTGTTTCCGGCTTCAGCTTCGGCGGATTGTTGTCGTATTGCGGGCCACCGACTGCGCCAAGCAAGACCGCATCCGAAGCCTGTGCGGATTTCAGCGTTTCGTCCGGCAACGGCACGCCGACTTTGTCCAGCGCCGCTCCGCCCATCAAATGCTCTTCAAACGCGAAGTCGTGGCCGAACTTTTTGCCAATGGTTTGCAGACAAGCGACCGCTTCGCGTGTGACGTCAACGCCGATTCCGTCGCCGGGTAAAACTGTGATCTTGAAATTGCTCATGATGAAGTAAGGTTTTGAACGTCTATAATGTCTTGTGGACGTCCTGCCGCTTTTTTTGAAGCGATCAAATCCTCTTTTGAAATAAAAATTGCAGACACATCCTCAATACTTGACTCGGTTCTGCGTGGCCAGGCATCTTCAAATTTCACTCCGTCAATCGCCATCAAAATATCAACACGCACTGGCGGAGTTCCTATCTGATACCAGCCCCCTTCCTGCTCAAAATCTTTTTCAGTCAACCCGGTGAGCGGTGCGCCGAATGCGCGCAAAGCCTGAAAAACGCGGCGGGCATTTTCCTGACTTGTCCAGGTCTTTGGTAAAACGCGGCTCGACATGAAATGCAACCGCATAACCTCCGACGATCAGGTACTCAACCTTGTACTGGCTGAAAATTCTCAATATGTCTAGCAAGTCGGAATGCATTGGCGTCCTGACCTTTGAATGCGTAAGCAGTAACTACGAGTTCCCAAACAGCAGCCAAACGGGCGGAAGGCTTTTGAGATTGCCAATACTGAATGTCAAAGGAGCGATCCATTTCTTCCAACTTCCCCCAACGCTCCATCATTGGTCGGGTATGAACTCCTGGCAGCAATTCTGCCGAGTACTCAAGAAGCTGAACCGCTTGTTTTCTGTTAACTGACGGAAAATCATCTAGAAACTCATTCAAGCTGTTACCGTCAGCCAAATAATCGAACAATGTTCTGGCTGGCACTCGCGTACCAACAAAGACTGGAACGCCGCCCATAATCTCCGGGTCAGATTGAACCGGCAATGAATTGGCCAATGTTACTGTAGCCATATCTAATTCTCTTAGCTGTTGCAGAATTAAACTCAGCCAAACCAATGTTAAGCCGCTTTCGCAGCCTTCTTTTGAATGTGTGGGAGCAAGCCGCCGTCTTCAATTAGTTCGCGCGCGAAGTCGCTGATCGGAACGAAAGTGGCTTCCTGGCCGTTGCCCAGATTACGCAACTTCCCGGCTAGCAAATCAAGTTCGAGTTGATCGCCGCCCTTCACGATCCCCAAAGCTTCAGGGCATTCAATCGCCAGAAAGCCGTTGTTGATCGCGTTGCGAAAAAAGATTCGTGAGTAGTTGGCGGCGATAACGACTTTAATGCCCGCTCCGCGCAAAGCCCAGATGGCGTGTTCACGCGAAGAGCCGCAGCCGAAGTTTTCACCCGCAATCACGAAATCGCCGGGTTTAACTCGTTTGACGAAATCCTCGTCAATGTCTTCCATCGCGTACTTGGCCAGTTCAGCTTCATCGTGAACGTTCAGATAACGCGCCGGAATGATTTCGTCTGTGTTGATGTGCGCGCGTTCGTAAACGTGCGCGAAGCCTTTCAGATTGGTTGGTAGTTCTGCCATAAATTTCAAACCTCTTTTACCTTGTTAGTGCAGGTGCATCGTCGCAATGACAAAGAATGCCCAAAACAACCAGAGCGGGGAGACCAAAGCCCAAACCGCCCTAATAATCACTTTTTGCGGAAGTCCTTTGTCTAACATCGCCAGAATCAATGCGCCAATCAATGTCAGCAACCCAAAGACTGATGCGGCGATGCTGGTGTAGAAAAAAGCAACTGCGATCCAGTCTCCTCCAATTACCCAATCCGCAACCAGCAAAAAAGGTGGTATGACTAAACTCGTCATCAACAATCGGGAGAGGATCATAAAGTTGCTGATTAAGCCGCAGCCGCAGCCGTCTTTTTCAAAAACTCGCGCGGATCGGTGATCGTTCCGGTGATGGCAGTCGCCGCAGCCGTTGCGGGCGAAGCCAGGTACACTTTCGATTTCGGTGATCCCATTCTTCCAACGAAGTTACGGTTGGTCGTCGAAAGGCATTTTTCTTCCGCGCCGAGCACGCCCATATGTCCGCCCAGGCAGGCTCCGCAAGTCGCGGTCGAAACCACACAGCCCGCATCGGCGAAAATTTCCAGCAAGCCTTCACGCATTGCCATCTTCCAGACTTCAGTCGTAGCCGGGACGACAATCGCGCGAGTTCCGTCGGCGACTTTGTTGCCCTTGAAGATTGATGCGGCAATGCGAAGGTCTTCAATGCGTCCGTTGGTGCAGGAACCGATGTAAACCTGATCCATTTTCTCGCGCACGATTTCGCCGATGAAGCGACCATTCGACGGCAGGTCGGGTAGCGCAACAATCGGCTCCAGTTCGTTCAGGTTGATCGAGTAACGATCTGAATAGACGGCGTCTTCGTCGGAGTTATAAATCGTGTACGGCTCTTTGGTGCGCGCCTTGACGTAATCTTCGGAAATGCTGTCGGCGGGCATGATGCCGCTCTTGCCGCCGGCTTCGATGGCCATGTTGGTGATGGTGAAGCGGGCTTCCATCGTCAGCGACTTCAGGCCGCTGCCGCGATATTCCATAGCCTTATAACGCGCGCCGTCCACGCCGATCTTCGAGATGATGTAAAGAATGATGTCTTTGGAATAAACGCCGAACGGCAGATCGCCATTCAATTCAAACAGCATGCTTTCTGGAGTTTTGAACCAAAGCTCGCCAGTCGCCAGAGCCGCAGCCAAATCCGTCGAACCTACACCTGACGAAAACGTTCCGAGCGCGCCCATCGTTGTCGTATGCGAATCTCCGCAAACGATGGTTTGCCCCGGCAGCACGTGGCCTTGTTCCGGCGCGATGGCGTGGCAGATGCCGTGGTTTCCGATTTCGTAATAACGCTCAATCCCCTGCTCAATGCGCCATTCGCGCAATTGCTTGGAAAGCTCCGCGGACTTGATGTCTTTGTTCGGCACAAAGTGATCCGGCGTGACCAGAATCTTAGACGGATCGTGGACTTTGTTGATGCCCAGCTTCCGCAACATCGCCACGGCAGGCGGCGTCGTCACATCGTGGCAAACGATCAGGTCAATTTTGGCGTTGACGATCTCGCCCGGCACGACGGAATCGCGTCCGCTGTGCGCTGCCAGAATCTTTTCAGTAATTGTCATTCCCATAACTAAACTCCGGTGGTTGGTGATTGGTGGTTGGATTTTCAGTTAAGCAGCAACTGCTGCCTGAACACCTGCCACCGCTTTGGTTCTGTCTTTTGCGTAAAGCGCCTTGTTGACCGCGTTCAGATACGCGCGGGCGCTGGCGTCAACGATGTCCGTGCTGGCGGCTTTGCCAGTGAAAGAGGTTCCTTCAAATTCGACGTGAACGAAGACTTCGCCGACCGCATCCGCTCCCTGAGTGATCGAACGGACAGTGTAATCCAACAGCTTGCCGGACATTCCGCTCAAAGCGTCTATGGCCTGATACACAGCATTAACCGGGCCGTCGCCTGAAGCCGTCTGAGTCGCGACTTCATCAACTTTGGTGTCGCTTACCGTCACCAGCGCAGTCGCCAATGTCGAAGTTCCGGCAGTCGCCTGAACCGCTCGCAGCTTGTAACGTTCCGGGATCTGCGTGAAACCGTCTTGCAAAATGGCTACCAGGTCTTCTTCAAAAATCTCTTTCTTCTGATCTGCCAGCTTGGTGAACATCTTGTAGGCTTTGTCCAGTTCAGGCCGAGTAAGACTGTGTCCCATCTCTTCGTACTTTTTGCCGAGCGCGAAACGCCCCGAATGTTTGCCGAGCACAATGCTGTTGGTTTTCACACCCACCGACTCTGGCGTCATGATTTCGTAGGTGATGCGGTTTTTCAGCATTCCGTGCTGGTGAATTCCCGCTTCGTGGGCGAAAGCGTTTTTGCCGACAATGGCTTTGTTCGGCTGGACCTGTACGCCCGTGATGTTCGACAGCGTCTGGCTGGAACGATAAATCTCTTCGGTGACAATATCGTTGGCATAAGGCATCAGGTCTTTGCGAACTCTCAGCGCCATAACGATCTCTTCCAGCGAAGCATTGCCCGCGCGTTCGCCGATACCGTTGATCGTGCATTCGATTTGCCGCGCTCCGGCGGCGACTGCGGCCAGCGAATTGGCGACTCCAAGTCCCAAATCGTTATGGCAATGAACACTGATGACGGCTTTATCAATGTTGCGTACTCGCTGTTTCAGCGTAGTAATGATGTGGTGATATTCGCTGGGAATCGTGTAACCGACCGTGTCCGGGATGTTTACAACTGTCGCGCCTTCGTCAATGACGGCTTCGACGATTTCACAAAGGTAATCCATGTCGCTACGCGTGGCGTCTTCGGCTGAAAACTCAACGTCCTGAGTAAAGCTCTTGGCCAGGCGCACGGCCTTGCGCGACATTTCCAGAACTTCTTCGCGAGTCTTTTGCAGCTTGTATTGAAGGTGAATGTCCGAAGTAGCAACGAAAGTGTGAATGCGTGGCCGGGCAGCATCGGCCAATGCTTCCCAGGCGCGTTCGATGTCTTCCGGTGTAGTGCGGCACAACGAAGCAATAATCGGGCGGCGGCAGTTTTTGGCCACTTCGCGGATGGCGGCAAAATCGTCATCGGAGGCAATGGCGAATCCGGCTTCGATCACGTCCACGCCAAGCGCGTCTAGCTGTTTTGCCATCCGTAATTTTTCTTCTAGGTTCATGCTGCAACCCGGCGATTGTTCGCCGTCGCGCAAAGTCGTGTCGAAGATCGCTACTCGCTCGCTCATCCGTTTATTCTCCTTCCGAAAAAATGTTATTCGAAAGCCCAAAAGTGTAGAAAAACTATGGACTTCTGCATCAAGGTTCGCGCATCATAGCACCGCATCCCCCAGTCGTGAAGTTTATTATTTTTAGAACAATATAAATCTCGCTTATAACTGCGTTGCCCTCAAAGGAGGTCTGTGAATAGGATCAAGAGATGGTGGAACACTGTCAGCGGAAAGCTGAAAGCTGATGAAAGTCAGCCTGACGACGTTACAGGACGCGAGTTGTGCCGAATGTTGCAACGCTGTCCGGTTTGCGGTGGCGGGTTCGATGAGCATTTATACGCGCATTTTGCCGTGACTGTCATGGCCGAAGAGCGAAATGGCCGTGTCAAAGAATTCCTGCGCGCCTGTGAAGAACATCAATGGGAATCGGTTCGGAGTTTTCAGGAATACGACTCTCGACGGGATGCTTTGGTCGCATACGCTTTGCGCTGCCACAATGGACGCCTGGCCGCATTGCTGGAACGAAGCCCGTCTGAAAGTTACGAAGAGGATCGGCTGATTGCCTGTGACGTATTAGACGAAACCAGCGGCCAGAATTTGAACACCTTGGTTTCACAGAACGATTGGCGGCGAATGCAGTAAACGGTAAAGAGTTGGATCGCCCCAAACAATTACGTTTACTTGTCCTGAGCGGCCAGTATTTTCTGTAAAGTTTCGTCGTCCAGTCTGACGCGCAAATCTCGTTGTGGAAAAGGAATCTGTATTCCGGCTTTGGCCAAAGCATCGGACACTGCCAGAGCAACCTGACTTTTCACCAAAGGATGTAACTCATTAGGAACCCAAAAACGCAACTCGAATTGCAGGGAGCTGTCGGCAAAGTCTGTAAATAATACTTGGGGTTCTGGTTCTGCCAACACTTCGGGATGCGTTTTTGCTTCGGCAAGCAATATATCCATAACTTGCGCATGATCTGATCCGTAAGCAACTCCCACAGGCAATGCCACTCGCCGAATCTTGCTCGATAAAGTCCAGTTCGTCACTTCATCGGAAATCAGCTTGGCATTGGGGACAATCACTTCCGCGCCGTTATAGGTGCGAATCGTGCTTGACCGTATGCCGATTCGTGTGATTTCCCCGACTACGCTTCCAACTTGAACAGCATCACCAATTTGGATTGGTCGTTCAAAAAGCAGAATCAAACCGGAAACGAAGTTGTTGACGATATTTTGTAATCCGAAACCTATTCCAACCCCGAAAGCCCCTGTCAGCAGAGTCAACCGGTTTAGATCGAACCCGGCTGCCCCCACCGCCAACACAAAACCGCCAAATAACAAAATGTATTGAGCAACTATGGCCAGAGCTTTCGGCACTCCGCGTTCAAGAGGCATCCGCGCCAGCACGTCTTCCTGCAAAATAAGTCTGACAACTTTTGATAGGTAATATGCAAGCGCAACCACCACCAAGAACGAAACTACGTCGCCGGCAGAAACCCTCAGACTTCTAAAACTCAATGATGCATCCCAGACCCGCTCAGCCATCGCCAGGAATTGTTCACGGATCGTAAACAGTTCCAGCGAACCAAATACCCACAAAACACCGGCCAGAGAATAAATAATGCGAGAAAACCATTTGACTATTTCATTCTGGCGGAACTGAACGAAGACCGAAGCTTGGACGTGATTGGTTTTCAACATCAAGGCCATTCCCACATTGATTACCCTGGCGGCGACATACATCAACGCTCCAAGGTAGGCGCTGTGCAGCGCCCCCTCACCCAGCACTTTTGCCAGAGTGACAAAACCAAACAGGTTTGCCAGCAATGAAAGTGACACCAATCCAAGCATTACGGTCAACGCACCACGCAACCATTGTCTCGCCATTAGTGGAACCGGCAAGCTATCAAACCTTTTCGGGCGAATCATCCAAACAAGAACGGCAATAGCCACAGCCGTTTCCGCCAAAAAAATCAGCCGCTCAACTAACGGTTCAAAATCCGCCAGAAACCTTATCTGATCGCTCAAATAGAGGATCGCCATGATAAAGAAGGAGATTCGCATCCATGCCGGAAGCTCAAAAAGATTTCTGACAATTTGCAAAAAAGGAATCAACAGTAATAACGCAACAACGCTGTTTACCAAGCTGGCCGATAACGGCGAAAGCCACAGTTGCAACAGCAGAATAATCAGCAAAGCCGCCGAAACTGGTCGTTTGAGGATGGCTGCCGATTCTCGCAATTCGGGATTGCCATCTGTCAACGGATCAATTCTTTTTGCCAGAGAAATGTTCACCAACAGAATAGCCACAAACAGCAATAACAATAAAAAGAAGCGGCTTTTTTGCTTTTCTATGCTTTCACGCGCGGCGGCCAGTTCATGAGTGTACGACCTCCCGCGTGAATCATTCATTTGACCCTGAGCTGTTTCGCCATTGTCCGAAAACGACAGCCACAAAGGGCGGCTGTCGCGAACCAGTAACGTTTCTTGAAAGTCTTTTCTGGCCGAAGCCAGGTCATCCAGTCTGGTCGAAACCAGAAAATCCAATTGTGAAACACGATCCTGAAATGCAAACAGATAGTTCAGACGCTCCTGAACCAGCGTTTGAAGCCGTTGCAGTTCTGAAAGCACGGATTTGATTCGGTCAAAAACTGCCTCCAAAGAATCACTGCCTGTTAGTTGATCCAAAGTCGCAGACCATCTTGCGCGTTCTTCTTTCAGCCATCGCAAATCGGATTCAGTCGAGGTCAAACTCTGAGCCAATGTTTTCTGCCAAGTTCCTAATTCAACACTTCGCACTTTCCAATCGCGATCCAGTTCGCGTAATTCGTAAAGCGTGGGCTTGGATGCCAAACGCTCATTCAATTGCTGTGATTGTGCAGCAATTCGTTCCTCCGCAGCCTGCACCTGCCCCGAAAGCGAACCCGCTCCGATGTTCACCGATAACCGGCGAGTAATTGCGCTTAAAGGTCGTTTGATATGTTCGGCACGACTGGCAATTTCAGCTAATGGGATGCCTTGTACGGTTGCTGATGAAGTGGCCGCTGGTTCTGATTGCGCACAAGTGACGATTGGCAGCACACAAACGATTGCCACCAATACAGTCGGGAGCAAATAAATACAGCAATGGCGACAAACGCTCCCAAAAAAAATCTTATTGAAAGAATTCATCAGTTTTAGTGAAAAGCTATGTTTTATCTTTATATCCATGGGGAAGATGACACAAGGACTCTAACCCGCCGATGCTTATATCTTCAAATCGTTACCAATGAAACACCATCAGTTGACTGCCGGTTATTGCAAGCTGCGAAAGTTTCACTATGATGCCTGCGACTTCAAACTTTCATTGTTCACGCATCACAACCCTGGAGAAACACCTGTGGATTTCTCACAACTGGAAATCTTTCTATCTATTGCTGAAGAAAAAAGTTTTTCGCGCGCGGCTGAAAAAATGTTCAGAACTCAGCCTGCCATCAGCATCGCCATCAAACGTCTGGAGGAAGAACTTGGCGAATCGCTGTTTGATCGCAGCAGCAAAAACGGTTCGCTAACTGAAGCCGGGCGCATTCTGCTGTCTTACGCTCAGCGAATGATTAACCTGCGCGAAGAAGCCAGAGAATCAGTCAGTGAACTGCGCGGAATGTTTCGCGGACGATTGACCATTGGCGCAAATGAAAGCACCTCGCTTTATTTGCTGCCTCCACTATTAATGGAATATCGAAAGCGCCACCCCAAAATCAAAATTGAGGTCTTTCGCGCCCTATCAGAAAAAATCCCGCTCGAAGTTTCCGAACGCAATCTGGATTTCGGCTTCCTGTCCTACGACCCAATGCACCCGAATCTGCAATCCATCGAAGTGCATAAAGACGAATTGACGCTGGTCGTCCCGCCCAATCATCCGCTGGCAAAACACAAACAAGTCACAGTCAAAGACCTGGGCGAACAACAGTTCGTAGCCCATAACGTCAAGACTCCGTCGCGAACAAAAATCTTTGAACTGTTCGCTCAGCAACACACGCCGCTGAACATCTGTCTGGAGTTGGCGACGCTGGAAACGATCAAAGAGTTCGTGTTGTTGGATGTTGGAATTGCAATTCTGCCCAGGTTGGCCGTCGAAGCTGAGATCAATTCAGGCAAGCTGGTTGAAGTACTGGTAAAAGGAATGAAGATCGAAAAGACTCTGCGACTGGTTTATCGTCGCGAAGCCTCGTTGTCCCACGCGGCAAAGTCGTTTTTGGATATCGTAAAAGAACAAAAAAGTTAGAGGTGAGCGGCAATTTGTGACCGCTCACCTCTGCCAGGTTAAAGATAAACCAGCTTGTGGTCGTTGTTGCCAACTTCGACTTCGTCATGCAGCCGATCAATCAATTCGTAACCGTACCGAGCCAGAAAGTAACAAAAATTCAATTCGCGTTCCTGCAAACCTTTGTTGGGATAAAGCACAGCGAACAGCTTTTCGATCTGCTGCCCGGTGGTTTCGTCGCGCTTGCTGCGGTTGTGTACAAAACGGGTTCGCAGATTGTTCAACTGATAGAAAATCTTTTCGCGCCCGCCTTTCAAAGCGTCGCTCAGCGTAGGTTCGACTGACACCAGCGAAGCTCTCAGCTTTTCCAATTGTTCTTCAAACAGCTTTTCGGTTTCGTCAAAAATTCGTGAAGTGTCGTTGTCCTGACTTTGTTCGACGATTTTTTTCAGGACGCTTTCCTGGCCTTCGAACAGGTCGCTGAATTCCAATCCCAACTTGGCCATTGTTTTGGCGTGACGTTTTTCGATCAAAGTAAACGTCGCTCGCGGCAAGACGACCGGTTCAATTCTGCCCAGCAGCGAATAGTTCGGGCGAAGCTGCGCGAAGTAGGCAATTTCCGCAGGGCCGCCAATGTAGGCGACTGTCGGCAGCAGGTAATCCTGAACGATTGGCCTCAGCGTGACGTTGGGGCTGAAACAGTTCGGACAGCGATTGACCGTGTCCAGCAATTCGTCGGCGGCAAAGCTTTTGTCGCCATTTTTTAGGTAAAAGCGTCCGTCTTCTCGTCGAACCATCGCCGTGCGGCGACCGTCGTCCAGCATGAAAAGCGGCACGGCTTCCTGGCTGGTGTAAACCTGGGAATGGTAGCCAGCGGCTTCAAGCTGGGAACTGGCGGTCACTAAACGATTGGCGAACTCAGGCGCTTGCGTCATCGCGTTGGTGTAAATGCTTCCGGCAAGATGCTTGAACCGATCATCCAGCGGGTTGATCAGCACGACGCCGAACTTGCTCAGCAGCTTCATCATCATTTTGCCGAAGGCGTCCGCAAAGCCAGTTCCGGCGCCATACGACTCGCGCAAGTCTGCGGCCAGCTTTGGCACGAACTCCGATTCCGGCAAAGCGGCGATCAGTTCGTCAATGTTTTGGCTGATGCCTTCGGCCAGTTTGACGTCGCCGACCGGCTTGCCTTCTTTGGGCGAACAGGCAGTGTAAGTGATCGTGGCCAACTGGCCTTCGCGGTTGACCAGTCGAGTGTGATTGACCTCTTCAAAGTCGTGATCTTCAGCCGCAATCCAGAACATCGGGATGGCATTGACTCCTTGCGAACGCAGATGTTCGGTCAGTTTAATTGCCGTTAGAGCTTTGAAAATCGTGTACAGCGGGCCGGTGAACAGCCCGGCTTGCTGGCCTGTGATGACTACGACGGAATCGTTCTGCCGCAGACGTTCGATGTTGGCGAAGGTTTCGTCACCAGCTCTGGCCAGACGATTTTGATCGGCCAGCACATCGGCTACGGCGTCGCGATGAAAGGTCTGAGCCGTCACTTGTTTGGCTCTGGGAACCAAGGCGGCAATGTCTAAACCTTCGGATTGGTAAAACTGGGAAACTCGGCTGAAGTCGTATAGAAAATCTTTGTAAAGTTTTGATGTTTTGGGAATGTCGCTGAACTTGATCGTCTGGTGGTCGGTCATCCTTCTCCCTTGCGTGATGGAGAGATTGAGAGATGGAGGGATGGAGGGACGAAGAGCAAGCGAATCGCTCTCCGTCCCTCAATCACTCCTTCCCTCTCTCACCCCGTCCGGTTAGTCGGCGTATTCGTTGACGAAGAGATTGCTCTTTTCAATCCAAATGCCTTCTTCGTTTTTCTCGAACAGTTCGCTTTCGGCGACGGCTTGGGCGATTTCCTTTCGCTCTTCGTCCGTCGGATTCGGCAACGGAGACCGCGACAGAAAGCCGTAATAGCCGGTCAAATCCATTGCCGCTTTCAGATGGCCTACGCCATTGGCCGCAGTCGCTCGCGCCAGTTTGGCCAATCTTCCCTGCAAGTCTTTGGCCTGTTCGTAACGGCCTTCCTGCCAGGCCTGTCGAACAGCGCACGAAGTGTTCGGAGCCAGACAGCCAACAGCCAGCACTGCGCCGGAGCATCCGACTTCCAGTGATTCGTGCAAAATCGCAGGCGAACCGACCAGCACGTTGAAATCCGTAGTCTTCAAATCGCGGAACAGGTCTTTCATCCCCTGCAAATCGCCGGAGCTTTCTTTCAACCCGATGATGTTCGGATGCTCGGCCAGATGAGCGATGGTTTCTGGCATCAATGTAACTCCGGCAAATTGCGGAATCATATAAATCATCACTGGAATCGGCGCACTGTCGGCGATGCGTTCGTAATGCGCGATGTGGTGTTCGTCGAACAAAACTTTCTTGTAATAAAACGGAGTGATAACGACGGCTCCGTCAGCTCCGTAATCGTGAGCGCGGCGGGTCATCTCTATCGTTTGCCGCGTCGAAAGTTCGCCGGTTCCGGTCAGCAACAACTTTTCCGGCGACATCGCGTTGCGGACAGTTTCAATCACCGCCAGCTTTTCATCCGTCGTCAGATGCGGAAATTCTCCGGTCGAACCCAGAATCAAATATCCCAGCAGGTCAGTTTGATTCCACTTCTGGACGTTGTCCCGGAGCTTGTTGTGGTCTATCTCGCCGTCATAGCCATAAGGCGTCGGCAGCGCTGCAATGATACCGTTTAAGTTGAGTGACATAATTTACGTTGAGTTTTACAGTTTATTTTCAATCAAGAAGCAATAATGCTCTTGAGCAATCGCGGATCGTCAATCAAATGGTCAGGGTTGGCAGCGGCCAGTCTTTTCGGTGAATCCGCTCCCCAGGTTACGGCCACGGTCGTCGCTCCTGCCGCGCGTCCGGTTTCGACATCGGCAACCATATCGCCGATGTAAATCGTCGCCGAAGGCTCAACGCTGAATTTATCCATCAAATGCAGCAATCCGTCCGGGTGAGGTTTGCTGTTCGCCACTGAATCTCCGCCCAGCACTTCGTCGAAGTAATCCAGCAAACCTGCATGACCAACTCTGATGCGAGCAGCTTCGGTGTTTGCGGCGCTGAAAACGCCCAGCTTGATGCTGGAGCTTTTCAGGTCGCTGACCAGTTCGCTGATGCCGTCGAAAGGTTTTATCTCGTGACCGTCTTCGCGGCTCAGGCGAAAGTAATCTTCAATCATAGGTTCGTGAACTTCGGCGGCAGGAAACATACGCTGGAACATGACGCTTTCAGGCGGGCCAAAGTAAGGCAGCAATTCATCCAGACGCCAATGCCGTCCGGTTCGATCCAGCATGACGCGGTTGAAGATTCGCAACACAGTCGAAAACGTATTGGCCAGGGTGCCGTCCAAGTCAAAAACCACAGCCTGGTAACGAGTTTGTTTGCCGATTTGTCGGCCAGTTTGTCCGGTTGTTTTCAGCATTGTGGAAAGTCGCGCGCGCATTATAGCGACGGGTATCTGAAGCGGCAAACTTGGCCTGTTACGACGCTGACATCAGCTCTTTGCGCGGTTTGATCAACAGGACTATAAATACGGACAGCAGCGCGACTCCGGCAAAGACTCCAAAGATGGCGTTGAGCGGGACGTGGCGGTCGCGCAAAGCCCCAAATCCCCAGTCGGCAAAACCTCCGCAACTGATGCTGACCAGGTTCATAAAACCGTAACCTGTAGCTCGCAATTCAGGCCGGACAATCTGGCAAAGAATGGGCATGTTGTTGCAATCGAAAAAGCCCCAGCCCAGACCGAACAACATCAGAAAACCGACAGCCATTGCCAACGTCGCTGCATTGCCAACTCCGAACAGCGCAGGCAGGAAAAACGTCATGCCCAGTGCGCTGACGAATATGCGCCCGCGAATGTTGCGTTTGGTCCAGCGATCCGCCAGCCAGCCTCCCAGCCCGGCGCCAATCAGCGAAGCAATTTGCACATAAAGCACAGCCGAAACTCCGGCCTTTCCCTGCCCCAAACCGAATTGCTCTTTCAGAATGTCCGGCATCCAATCGCGCACTACCCAGCCCGCCAGCGCAGGCAGAGTGAAATACAGCACCAGCAAAATGAACCCCGGATTGCTGAACAACTCACCCACGGCTGAAACCGGCGAAGGTTGCGGCTTTGCGTCCGCAGGACGCGGAGGATTTTTCAGCAAAGCAAACAACGGCAGCGCGTAAACCACGCCGATGATGCCGCACAAACTAAACGCCCAGCGCCAGCCAAAAGCCGGACTGTCGGCGGCGTAACCTGAAAAGCCGCCAAGAATGACTCCGGCGTAAATTCCCATCTGGTGAAAGCCCACCGCACGCGACCGGGTCGGCCCCAGGTGATAATCAGTAATCAGAGCCAGCGCAGCCGGAATATAAAACGCCTCGCTGATTCCCATAATTGCGCGCGCGGCTATAAGTTCATTGAAACTGGTGACATGCCCGGTCGCCCAGGTGACGGCAGACCAGATAAACAGGCTCAAACAGATAACA
>JAGNMH010000048.1 GCA_017991275.1 Acidobacteriota bacterium | reverse complement strand
AAGAAGAAAAGTTTTCGCTCTCTCTCTTGAGAGCTACAAGATCACTACCAGTTCCGAGCAATTGGGAAATCAAAGAACCGGAAGGTTGGCGGCTTAACTTTAGCCGCATGGGTTGTCCAACCTGCGGAGACGTGGCTGAAGATGGCTTCCGGGCCACCAAAATTACACAAAGTCAGACTCCGCAGATTGGACAACCTACGGTACGCCTTCTGGCCATTCTCCAATTCGCCAAACATGAGAATTGCTGGAAGAAGACTTCCGTTTATTCCGTCTGTTCCGCTATCTCTTTGGCCTCTTCCTGAGCAGTGACAGCTAAACAACCGATAACATCTTCCGTTTGTTCGGTACTCTCAATCTCTCCGCCAGAGTGGCGTTCCATTTGGAAAAACGTCAGCACGGATTCGCCTTGCGGCAGTTCGCGGTATGGGCGCAAGTCGTCGTAATTCGGAGCCAGCGGTAATTGGCGGCGATGTTCGACTATGACAATGCCGTCTTCGGCCAGCAGATCATTCTTGGCG
This sequence comes from Acidobacteriota bacterium, assembly GCA_017991275.1. Classification (GTDB taxonomy): domain Bacteria; phylum Acidobacteriota; class Blastocatellia; order RBC074; family RBC074; genus RBC074. The sequence goes on along the minus strand of JAGNMH010000048.1, from coordinate 14,037 downwards.
ATTTGCCACAACACAGGTGAATAGATCGGCGAGTCGTAGGGCGGGTCGAAGTAGATAATATCGAACTGCTGTTTTTCATAAGCCAGATATTTCATGGCGGCTACGGCATCGCGCGCTATGAATTTGAAATCTTTGGTGATTCCGCAATGCCGCAGGTTTTCGCTGATTATCGAAGTCGCTTTGCGCGCAGATTCGATAAAAGTCACATGAGCCGCTCCGCGCGACAAAGCTTCGATGCCGACGGCTCCGGAGCCAGCACAAACATCTGCGAAGCGCGCGCCTTCGATAAGCGGAGCAAGAATGTTAAACAACCTTTCGCGCATTCGGTCGGAAGTCGGGCGAACAGTCATTCCTTCGAGCGTTTTCAATCGGCGGCCTTTGTATTGTCCGGTGATAATTCTCATCAATTTTCATAACCACTGGGATGCGCCAAGTGCCAGCGCCAAGCGGATTCAATAATTCTGTCAAGTTCACTGTGGCGAGGGTTCCAGCCCAAATCGCGCATGATTTTGTCAGGACTGGCGATCAAAACTGGTGGATCGCCTGCTCTGCGCGGGGCGGATTCCGTCGAAATTCGACGGCCAGTAATTTGACGCGACATTTCAACGACTTCAGCAACCGAATAGCCGCTGCCGTATCCCAGGTTGTAAACCTCGCTGCGACGCTCCATCACATTCAAAGCCAGAATGTGAGCATCGGCCAGATCAATGACGTGAATGTAATCGCGGATGCAGGTTCCGTCCGGCGTCGGGTAATCTTCGCCAAAGACGTTGACGTGCTCGGCTTTTCCGGCGGCGACTTTTAGCACGTTCGGAATCAGATGAGTTTCTGCCCTGTGATCTTCGCCGCAACGTTCTGTGGCTCCCGCTGCATTGAAATAACGCAGGCTGACCGAGCGAAGGCCATAAGCTTCGTCGCACCAGCCCAGCATCTTTTCGATCATCAGCTTGGATTCGCCGTAAGGATTGGTTGGATTTTGCGGGGTTTCTTCGGTAATCGGCATCGTTTGCGGCGCGCCATAAATCGCCGCCGTTGAAGAAAGCACGATTTTTTTGACTCCGGTTTTGAGCATGGCACCAATCAGCGACATCGCTCCGCCGGTGTTGTTGCCGAAGTATTTCAGCGGATCGGTCATTGACTCGCCGACCAGGGAATCGGCAGCCATGTGTATGACGGCTTCGATTTTGTTTTCATCCAGCGTTCGCAAAAGCGCGTTGCCGTCGTCCAAATCGGCCTGGATAAAAACGGCTTCGGGTGCAACGGCCACGCGATGGCCTTTGCTCAGATTGTCGTAAACAACTGCTTCGTGGCCGTGTTTTAGTAGCCGCTCAACGACCACGCTGCCTATGTAACCGGCTCCGCCTGTGACTAAAACCTTCATCTGCTGAAAATCTCCATTGAAAATCTTCCCTGATAAACGTCGTCATGAAAAAGCGCGGATAAACAGTTGCACTATTTATCCGCGCTGCTGACCGAAAGAATCGAAAAGATCACCTTCCCGGGCAAGGAACTGATTCCCCATTGGGGCCGCGACAAAGCTGGCCCGGATTTAATCGTCCATAATTACAACTTCCAAGCACCATAGGGCCTCCGTCTGGGCACCTGCCGACGGCTATGCTAGCCCCCACTCCATTTGTATAGCCGATAGGAGGAATGATTCCTCCTACCAAAACCGGAACACCGGGCAAGAATGGAGCTTTCTCGTATTTTTCGACACCGTAATAGTTACGGAACATTTCACCTGTTTTCTGACTGACCACACCGGCGATTGGTCGCGTTTTTAGGCCTATGCCGGACTCAGAATCCGAATCTTTGTTTTTGCCATCGTTGACAAAATCGCCAAGCTGACTATTTGCAAGTTGCCCCCCTGTCCCGCCTGGCAACTGGGCCAATGCAAAGGCCAATTGATTACGCTCAGGAGAATTTAGCGGCAGCTTGCTCATTGCAGCTTCCAGGGCGGCGCGGAATTCTTTGATAATGTCATCGGTGGGATAAACCAATCCCCAATTTGATTCCGGGAATTTACACGGCATCAACGGATCGCAGAGCGCGGAAGGGCGCAAATAACGTACCTTACCAATTTTCAACCCGCCTGCTGCCCCTGGTTTCTCTTCACCTTCCACTAACTGTCTTAGATTGGTCAAGGGCTTTTTACCGCTGGCGGCGGCCAAGATTCCGCCATAAGCTTGAATAGCAGCGGCAATCTGCTGGCCTCGCCATAGCATTTCTTCTTCTTTTTCGCGCTGGGATTCTCTCTTAATCATCGGGGCGGCTGCCGTAGTCAAAATCAGCGCAAACATCAGAATGCCAACAATCGCAATCAACGCGTAGCCCTGCTCGGAGTGTCGTGTAGTCTTTTTTGGTCTTCTCGAATTCATCCCTAAAACCTCGCTGCCATGGGGGAATTTCAATTGTTTTCAGCAGTGTAGTTAATAACGTGAATGATCTTGATAGGTGGAGGGAAGTTAGTATCTTCCACCTCGATTCGCTGGGGTGAAATGCTGATTACCCGCCAATGCGTACCGAACTTCCCGCCTTTGACGACAGAGTGAACCTCGGTTTCGTCTGCTTGGGATTTCAGTACTGCGGTTGCCCCGCTCCTGTTGGAAAGCAATCCTACGTATTTATAATTCGGCGGTGGCGGCTCAGCCACATTCAGCGACAGCGAATTCGAATACAAAGCAACCTCGCTTTTGCTCCGAACCTGAATACCCAAATTTCCACCGGTTCTTATTGCCTCAGCCGGGACTTGTACTTCTATTTTGTTCTGACTGACGAATCTGGTCGAGTACGGTCGTCCATCCAGAAACGCCTGAGCGTCAACTGGAATTTTATCGCCCATAATCGTCATCATAAATGCGCCCGTTCGCCCAATCACTCCTGGCGGATTTACCGAAGAAAGCATAATCGGCGGCGTTGGCTGTGGCGGTGGTGGCGGTTGTGGCCTTGGCGTCGGCGGCGGAGTAGGTGTCGGATACATAAAAATGTTCCGACCAGTTCCATCTCCTGAAGCTCTGTTTCCAAACCACGCGAATTCCAACGGCTGTGTAATGATCGGAAGCGGCTTCTCATTCGGATTCAGCACACGCGGCGACGGCGATGGCCTCGGTGTTGCCGCAACACCGGTATTTACTGCCTGAGGCGATGCCGGTTTGGGGTCATCGCCTGAAAAAAATTGCAGGTAAACAGTGATTAAAAGCACCACCACCAACACGCCCAGCAGAATCTTTGTACGCGGCTCGATTGGAAACTTACCTGACTCTTTGTTTGCTGCTTTCTCTTGACTCATCTTGCTAATTCCGGAATCTCAGATTTCAAATTCGAGATTGCCTAAAACTCCTCTCACTGCGTCCTGACCGCTGCTTTTCACTGAGTCTTTAGCGTCGAAGCTTTTTGTGGAGCTTGCCCAGGCTCGACGTCTTCCTCAGCTTTCTTATTTGACGTTTGGACAACCGGTTTGTTCGTTTCTTTCTTGTACGGAGATTGGAAATAAGTGTCCATTTCGATCTTCAGCGAAACCGGGACGGCATCGGGCGCACTCAACTGTAACTTCTGACTGCCTGATTTCTGAGCTTCGCGGCGAACCCGGTCAGATTCCCCCTGAAAAGTCAGCGAGTTGATGACCAAAAACTGCTTGCTGCGTTCCAGATCGGACAGGAACCGTCGCAGGTTTGGATATTCACCGATGACATTCGTATCAATCCCCAGAACAGGATAAATTTTCTGGGCATCAGTATTTCTGCTACCGGGTTTTTGCTGAACCGGTTGGCCATTTTCATCCACTAAAGGTTCGGCTTCGGCTACACGGTAAGTCGAATCGCCAGTCAGAACACCGTACTTTTTGCCGAGCGCATCAACCTCGTTGATGATTTCGGTCATCCCGCGCTCGTCCTGTTTCAAATACTGATCGAAGCTTTTCAGGCTGGCCAGGATCGTTTCGGCGTTTGCGGCTTGTTTCTGGCGTTTAGCTTCATCTGTGTTTGCTTTTTCAATCTGCCTGCGAATTTCCGCTTCGCGAGATTTCAAAACAGTCAGTTCGGAGCTAAGCGGTTGGACTTTCGAAACATAGTAGTAAATCGCCGCCACAACAAAAACCAGAGCAGCAACCAAAGCAAGTATCTCAAACAAACTCAGTCGCAGTCGGCCGAAGAATTCTCGAAGCTTTGGTGAAAGATCAGAAGTGTTCAAATTCATTGCTTCTTCTCCCCCATTTTGGTGCTGGCGATCTGGTTGCCGGTATTCACGTTCGAGCCGGTATTCGGGGGAAAGTATTCAACCTGCAACTCAAATTCGATGTCGTCCACCCCATCAACCGTTTTTCTGCTAATCGGAATGACTTTGAACCGCCCGTTGTCATGAAAGCGGTTGATCATCGTCGTCACATCCTGACCGGTTTTTCCGATCACAGTCAGAGTCAAAGTCGCTGCATTTAGGCTGCCATCGAATGCCTCTTCCCGCTCGTTCGGCATGATTTGATTGACCGCAACACGCAACACGCGAACTCCAGCAGGCAAACTGCGCTCAATATCGCTTAACAGTTGCGCCCACGAAAAAGCTCGGCGGGCGATCAAATCACCTGCCACAACCAGTTGCTTGTTTTGTTCAGTAGAGATGTTGACGTTGGTCGTCGCCGGTTTAATAGTTTTGACTTGGCTTTCCAGGCCTTTCACCAACATTGCCTGAGCAGAGATTTCGCCCTTCAGCCTTTCAGCAGTTCCCGCTACACCCATCATCAGGTATGCAGGAATCAGGAAAAGCAGCAAAATAACCAGCCAGAACAGCCGTCTATTTCGGAAAGGATTGCTTGATAAATTAACTAGAGGTTTCATAACTCAACTCTGTATGAAGACTTTTTCTCACATTCGAATGAAAGTTCGCAATAAAACTGAGGAATATTTTTTTTAGGGGCGTTGAGCGAGGGCAGACTAAAACATCGCAAGATTGCTGTAAAGCCAGACTGATCCATTTGTGCCAACCGGTCGTGAGGGGCGTGTGCCAGCCTGCTGATAAAGCCCATATAAAAAAATCGAGGTGACCATTTAGCGTCTCCGCGAAATTGATCACCTCACACAAACTACACACACGTGCCCTATCACGCTGCTCAAGAAAAAAGGTTCCCGCAATTTCTGATTCTTCATAAAAAAAACTTCCTATGCTGAACAATTTTAGCTCTGCTTGTCATTAAGCTACATACTTCGGCATACTGCCTGTCGTTTCCAGTCGGACTCTGCGAAAAGGAAAATAAATGACTCCGTCCCCAATAAAGATCACGCGCGGGATTTCCGGCGCCCGATGGCAATTGGCCAGTTGTGATGAATCGGCCTTGCAAACTCTGCGCGAAGAAACAGGCTACGAAGATGTTCTACTCCGATGCTTGCTAAATCGCGGATTGAATCATGCGACGGAGATCAAAAAATTCCTATCGCCGGAGTTTTCAACCGACCTGCATTCGCCTTTGCTGTTGCGCGACATGCCTCAAGCCGTGGCCAGATTGCGCCAAGCCATCATTGACCGGCAAAAAATCCTGATCGTCACCGATTTCGATGTGGACGGAACGACTTCCAGCGTAATTCTTTCACAAACATTAAAGCTGCTTGGTGGCGGCGACCTGATTGAATGTTATATCCCCAATCGGTTCACAGAAGGTTACGGACTGTCCAAACAGATTGTCGAAAAAGCAGCGCAAGAGGGCTTCGGCCTGATTGTCACCGCCGATATTGGGATTAAGTCTCACGCCGAAGCCCGGCTGGCCCGCGAATCCGGCATTGACCTGATTATCTGCGACCACCACTTGCCCGATGGCGAAGACGTTCCGGCGGATGCTTTTGCCGTGCTCTGCCCAAAAGGTTCGTCCGGCGTAGGTTATCCGAACAAACACCTTGCCGCCTGCGGAGTCTCGCTAAAACTGGCTCAGGCTTTGTTGGAAGACCATCCCAAGCGCGACGCCATTGTAGCCAGCCTGGCCAAGCTGACCGCCATCGGAACCGTAGCCGATATGGTTGACTTGGCCGAAAGCGAAAACCGGGCAATCGTCGCTCACGGGCTGAAAGGTCTGAACCAGCCAAGCAACAATCCCGGATTGCGCGCTTTGCTGAAACTGTCGAACGTAGGCAATCCCATCACGCCATTCGATGTAGGTTTCAAAATAGGCCCGCGCATCAACGCCGCCGGTCGAGTCGCCCACGCCAATTCAGTTCTCAAACTTTTTGCAGCCAGCAGCGAAGACGAAGCCAACAAACTGGCCTTTCAACTGGACGAGATGAACTCCAAACGTCAGCACATTCAATTCGTGCTGCTTGAAAAGCTGAAGCTGACCCTTGAGAAGCAAAAAGACAATCTTGATCGCGTGTTGTTATTTTCAGGCACCGAAGAAGAAGGTTTTCATCGCGGAGTGTTGGGCATCGCCTGCTCGAAACTGGTCGAAATGACCGGACGCCCAACGTTTATTTGCTCCATCGAAAACGGTTTGGCTCACGGCAGCGCACGTTCGATCAACGGTTTCCACATCGTCGCAGCTCTGGATTCGGCCTCTGAAGTGCTGGTCAAATACGGCGGTCACCCGATGGCGGCGGGCTTCACCGTGGAGTCCGAAAAGATCGAAGAAATGCGTTGGCGATTGAATCGTTACGCTGCGGAATTCTTAAACGAAGAAGATTTAGGCCGCACACTGACCGCCGACGCCAGCCTGGATTTGAGCGAGGCAACAATCGCAACCATCAAGTCTTTGGCCCGGCTGGAGCCTCACGGCGTAGGCAATCAGCAGCCGCTGTTTCTGATGCGGCGATTGCCTTTGCGTTCGGCGCAAGTCCTGAAGGAAAAACACTTGAAGCTGCAAATTGGCCGCGAAAAAACTCTGGTCGAAGCCCTGTGGTGGAACGCCGCCGAGTATCAATCCAAACTGGTTGTCGGCAGGGAAATCAGCTTGATGTGCCGCCTGGAAATCAACAGTTGGAACAACCGCGAATCGTGTCAGCTAAAGGTAGTTGATGTGGCGGTTGAGTAAGTCATCATCAAAACTCTGGAGGAAAATCTGTGATTCGACATATCGTCATTTTCAAATTCAAAGAAGAAGTCTCGCAATCCGACCGCGACGGTTTTCTGGAAATGCTGCTCGCATTGCCGTCGAAGATTTCCGAAATCATAGACTTCGAAGCTGGCTATGATGTCGTGCGCTCTCCGCGAGCTTTCGATCTGGCCCTGGTTTCCAGCTATGCCGATCTGGCCGCGCTTGACCGTTACGCCAAACACGAACATCACTTGCCGGTCATCGCTCGTTCAAAAGAGATTTGCCAGCAAGTCGCTTCGGTTGACTTCGAGATTTAATTCTCAATTTGTAGTCGGCTTCAGAAATTCAAGGCCGACAGGTTCGCCGTCAAATCTCACATTGAATCCGCTTGCCGGGCGGTAAGTCACAATGACTTGCCGCGCCGGAGCCATGGTTCCGCAAGTGATCTGGTTAGGTATTTCCATCGTGTGGCGAACCAGAGTCAGCTTTCCCCATTCCGCGCGAAACTTGAAAGTGCGAACACCACTGACAACTGTCAGCGTGACTTCCTTTTCCGAACAATCCATTCGCGTCAACAAACCTTGCACCTGTTCGCCTTCAAACCGTTTGCCTGGAGGCCGAGTCGGATCGTCTTCTTTATTGACTGGCGATTCGCGTTCGCGTTTTAGCCGCAGTTCAGTTTCGACTTTTGCCAAAGCCACTTCGGATTCGCGCAAGGCAATCGTTTGAAGCAAAAACCTGGCGCGTTCGCGGATTTCGGTATTGATACCTGTCGCAAGAATCATCTCAACTGTTTGACGAGACAGCGCAAAGTTGTCCTGCTTCAAATAAATCTGAGCCAGCGTGTAATGAAAATCTTCCCTGCCCGGTTCCAGCGCAATCGCCTTTTTCAGCATTACGACCGATTCATCCAGATTTTCGCGCTGCACCAGATTGATGAACGCCAAAGTCTTGTATGTATCCGGGAAGTCAGGCATCAATTCACGCGCCCGGTTCAGCGAAGCTCGCATGCCAACGACAGCTTCAGGCGCAAAGCCGGAAACGAAACCGGTCGAATCAACGTGCTGTTGCTGCCAGGCAAATGCGTGCGAGTAATAAGCCAGGTAATTCGCCGAACCGGTTTCAATCGCTAGCCGCAACAACTGCCTGGCTTCGGCAAAACGTTTTTGCTTCAGCCGCAACATTCCCAACGAACTCAATGCCTGCGGCTGTTTCGCGTCAATTGCCAGTGAGCGTTCCAGAGCGAATTCGCCGTCGTCGGTTCGTTCAATGTGCCAAAGCAAATCACCCAAATACGCCTTCATTTCGGCATCGCCAAGTTCAACGATCATCATCGTTTCGTCGGCTTCGATCTTGCGGTCAAAGCTGATCGTCTGGGAGTTGAAAACTCTGTGACGAACGTAATCACGCAGTTCCGATTCCAGACTGGCCGCATCCGTTTGGAAGAATTGCTTGAACCCTTCTTCGGCTGACAACCCGGTTGCCACAGCAGCCATAAACTGGCGAAAGCGAGATAACCTGTCAGCGTCACCAGTCAGCAGCAAATGCGTCAGCGCCCACGACTGGGCATAGAAAACACTTTTCTTGTCCGATTCCTGATAAAACGGCGAATCATTATCTACCGCCAACAAAGTAGTCATCGGCAACCAACTGCCTTCGCGCAGCTTTTGCAGATGAGCCGGAATCGCTCGGCCAATGACAATTTGCCTGCTGTCGCTTGTAACGGCAAAAGTGCTGAAGTATTCGGCCAATCCTTCGCTCAACCAGGTTGGCAAAGTTCGTTTGCCGCCACTGGTCAGAAAGTGAACGTATTCATGAAAAATGACTGATTCAGGGTCTTGCCGCAGGAAGTCAGTTGTCAAAGTTATGTAGGCCGAGTTGTTGTCTGATTGCAGATAACCTGAAACATCTGCGGGCTTGCCCTGGTAAAGCGGCTTGAATGGTTCAAAGGTTTCGTTGTCTTTGAAAACGAAGACTGTCACCGGCGGAGTAAATCTCCGCTGCCAGATTCCTGAAAGCCTGGAAACGGCTTCGCGGAATTTTTCAAGCTCAGCGCCGACTCTGCGAATGTCTTTTTCGCTGGCGTTGCCAACCAGCGTGAAGTGCCTGGATTTGGCTTTGATCCAGATTTCTTTTGCGCCTGCGTCGGCGGCAGACAATCGCGCGCTGCCCAGCCAGAGCGCCAAAAAGAGTGCGATGATAAAACTGAAAAACGTCAGTCGCTTAATGGATCGCTTCAAGGTCACACCTCCTGACAAAGCCAGTGTAGCCGAACTGTCCAGTTTGCTTCTTGGCCAGAAGCTACTTGGCGACCCACATTACGCCCCGCCAGAGGACGCAAACTGGACAGTTCGCGCTACTTCACTCATCGGTCCAAGCTCTTCAAACAACTCAAGCAAGGCCGCTGAAGTTCGGGCAGGATCGTGGCGAACCAGCGAAGTCGCCGACATTACGTCGCCAAATTTAACCAGCTTTACTCCCAGCCGATAAATTTCATCGGCGTCTATTTTTACCTGGCGAGCCTGTTCTTCTTTGTATTTCAAGGCCATTTCATCAGGCAGCACACCACGATGAACAAGAACTGCGTCGGGAACTCGACCGGCGTAACTAACGATCCTGGCTACGTGCTGGGAAGCGGTGAAATCGTCAGTTTCGCCGTGCTTGGTCATCAAGTTCAGGACGTAAATAACCGGAGCTTTCGCCTGCTGAACTGCTTCGGAAATTCCTTTGACCAGCAAGTTCGGAATCGTCGAAGTGAAGAGGTCGCCCGGAGCAAAAACGACAAAGTCACTTTCCAGAATTGCCGAAATCGCTTCTTGATTGGCAGTCGCTTCGGGCTCCAGATAAACACGTTCGATTGGGACAGAAGCGTCATGTTCAGGCATGCTGATGTTTGCTTCGCCTCTGACCAAAGTTCCGTCAGCGAGTTCGGCATACAAATGCGAATGATCCCAGGTGACTGGAATCACTTTGCCGCGAATTTTCAAAATGCGGCTGATGGCTTCGACTGCTTCTTTTTCCGACCCAAGCATCTTGGTCAGAGCCAGAAAGAACATGTTTCCGAAGCTGCGATTTTGCAGCGGAGCTTCGGTAAAACGGAACGAAAACAAGTCACGCAACAGCATGCTTTCTTCTGAAAGAGCCACCAAACAACGCCGGACATCTCCCGGAGGCAGCACGCCGAATTCATCACGCAAACGCCCGGAATCTCCGCCGGAATCCATCATCGTCACAATCGAATTAACCGTCAGATTTTCACACAGCCCCAAACCGGACAGAACACTGAACGAACCTGTTCCGCCGCCAATGACTGCAACCACGTATTTCTTCTGTGTGTGTAGCTGATCCGTCATTTCGTTATGCGCTGAAGAAAAGAACTTCCGCTTATTTCGTCCAATCCGCCAACTCTCGCAAAAGCGGCGTGGAGCCAGGTTCCGCGCTCCATTCCTGACAAAGATGAGCCAGCGGCGCTTTCAAAGCTGGCAGAGGGTTCGCTCCCGGAGTCATTGCCGCCACTTGTTCGCGCAACCATCCAAGCAATTCATCCAGATCGGCAAATGTTCCTTTTGCCAACGCTTCGCGCAATTGCGGAACCGCCTGTAATTCAAAATCCAGCTTGCGATTCAGGTCAATGATGTCCGGCAACATCAAAGAAGCTTCGCTGAGCGACAAATCAATTCTGCCCAACAACGAGTTGTAAACCTGTCTGGAAACGCCGTCGGCTTTGACGCGGACTTCGCGCAGCAATTCCAGCCCTTTGGCTTTTGAAGGCTCGCCGTACGGGACGACCTGGCAATACAGCTTCAGTTTTGGTTCGGTGCCAGAAGGCCGCACAGTCAGAAAGAATGCTTCTGTGGTGTACTGAATAACGTTGCGTGGCAACTTGTCCGTTTCGCTGACGAAGGCTCCGAAAGTGTCTTGATCCCAGAAATCAACGATCTTCTGAACAGCGTAACCACCGATTTCAGTCGGAGGATTTTGCCGCAAGGAATTCATGATCCGGTCACGTTTGGCCACGCCTTCAGCGCCGGTCATGGTGATCGAACGGCCAATGTCGTCGTAACCGCCAAGCTCTTCCAAAATGTCGGTGTAATAATCCAGCAACGTTCTGCCCTGTTTGTGCAGACGTTGGTACAAGGCCGACAAATACATACACGCCGGAGTTGAGTCTTTGTCCATGATCGTCGGGATCATCAAAACTCCGTGGCTTTCTTCGGTGGCGAAAACCAAATCGGACGGCTTGGATTTCAAATGAGCAAAACGCTTCTTGCGTTGCTCCGCCGGTAGCTCCAATTCTTTCAGCGCATCGGCGACGTATTTGAAACCGACCAGCAGATCATCAATCAGTTCGGACTTGCCAGCTTTTTCAACAATCTTTCCGATGATGCGAGTCGTCACCAGAGTTTCAATCACCAGCCCGCGACGTTGCGGCCCTTCTGGATCGAGCATCAGGTAATAAGCCATGATTGTCGCAATCTGATTGCCGTCGAAGTGATACCACGAACCATCTGGCATTTTGGCTTCCAGGCCAATGCGGTCTGCGTCCGGGTCGCTGGAAAGCACAATCCCTGCGCCGTGAGCGTCGGCATAAGCCTTCGCCGGTTCGGTGGCTTGCGGAACTTCGGGGTTCGGAGCCTTGAATGGAATGACGGAAAACGTTCCGTCGGCGGCTTCGTCGGGCGGAGTAATCATCGGAAAGCCCAACCGCGTCAGCACGTCGCCAACCGTCGTCAATCCGCATCCACACAAAGGCGTGTACAGCACGGGTAGATTCGGATCGGGCTGGAAAATACCGCCGTACAGTTTGACGTAAGCTTCGATGTAATCCTGATGCAATTCGGTGGGAACGGCTCTGATCAATCCTTCGGTAATTGCCTGATCGAACGGCAACAGCTTGATTTCTTTGGCCTGCTCCATGATGTCAACCAGGCGTTGATCGTTCGGAGCGACCGGCTGGCTGCCGTATTGGTCGTAAACCTTAACGCCGTTGTCATCCGGCGGATTGTGCGAAGCCGACAGGTTGATACCGCCAACCGCCCCTAGTTCGGCAATCATGAACGACAGTTCCGGCGTGGTCAGCACGGCGCTGTCTACTCCCGGTTCGGCGTAATAAGCCGTGATGCCGTTGCCCGCATATATTTCGCAGGCAAGCTTGGCAAGTGACCGCGACGAGACTCCAATCAGCGGATGGCCTTCGCCCAAAAAGCTGTAAACACCGGCAATGTCGTTGAATTGGCGAACGTCGTTGGCTACAACAACAGACAGATCGTCTCGATCAGGGAAGGCCGCACGCAAATACTGAGAATGGCCTTGCACGGTCATGGCAATCGTAGTCGGATTCAAACGGTTCGGGCCGTAACCTACTCTGCCGCGTCGCCCGCCGGTTCCAAAAGGGAGAACTTGCCAAAAAGCATCAAAGATCAAAGCCAGATGTTTTTCATCCAAATGCTTTTCGATCATATCCGGGTAGGCGTACGGGATGCTGCCGGACAACCATTGACGCAATCGTTCGCCAGCGGCTTTGCCCTGATCGCCATATTTTTCAGTCAGTAGCTCGCAAATTTTTGTCAGTGCCATAAGTTAAGTCGAGAAAGGTTTTGAGAAGTCGAGGGAGGTCTTGAAAAGTCTGACTTTGCCAGACTTCTCAAGACTTTTAAGCAATCGAATAATCAGTCAGCGAAGATTTATCGCCCAAGGTCGCGCCATTCACTTTCGAGTTGCGTCCGATGATGGCGCTTTTGCCAATAATCGAATTACGAATTTCAGAAGCCTTGCCAATGCGAGCGCCAGCCAACACAACGCAATTTTCGATCTTTGCGCGCTCTTCGACAATGCAATTTGCCCCAAGCACGGAGTTGGTGATTTCGACACCCGATTTGATCGTGCAGCTTGGGTCAATCACCGAAAGCGAATCAACTTTCGCCTGGACTATATCTCCGGGAAAGTTGGAAGTGCCGGAGGTTGAAACGGGAAAGCGTTCGACATTGAAGGCTTTGATTCGCCCGTTTAGCAGATCGTCGTTGGCTTGCTGATAACGCTCCGGCGTGCCGATGTCCAACCAATAATCCGACATTGTAAAGGCATAAAACGGTTCGTTGTTCTGCAGCAAAGCCGGGAAGAGTTGATACTCAAACGAAAACTTTTCATCTTTTGGGATGTAATTCAGCAGATGCGGTTCCAGCACGTAAATGCCAGCGTTAATGGTGTTACAGGTAATTTCTTCTGGCTTGGGTTTTTCCAAAAAGCGGCGGACTCGGCCATCGGATTCTGTTTCGACCAACCCATAAGCCGACGGGTTATCAACCGGAGTCAGCACAATCGTTGCCGCTGCTTTCTTTTCTTTGTGATAAGCAACGACTTCAGCGATGTTGATGTCCGTCAGGACGTCTCCGTTGAAGACGACTGCGGTTTGCGACAGATGCTCTTCGGCGTTTTTGTAGGCTCCGGCAGTGCCCAGCGGCGAAGCCTCGACGGCGTAATAAACTTTCACGCCGTACTCTTCTCCGTCGCCGAAGATGTCGCTGATTTTGTCGGGTTTATAGGAAAGCGACAAGGTAATCTCTTTGATCCCGGCGCGTTTCAACAGGTCAATTTGGTAAAACAGAAATGGGCGATTAACGATTGGGACGACAGGTTTGGGGGTGTAAATCGTCAGAGGTCTGAGGCGGGTTCCTTCACCGCCAGCTAGTATGAGTGCTTGCATCGGAACGAAATGTTCTCCTTGTTTATGAAACTATCCCTCGGCCCTTGAAATGATGCGGGAGTCTACCAACCGAACTTTGGGAAATCAAAAGCCAATGCCGTTTTGACGGTTTCCGATTGCTTGAAGTATTTTATGCGCCTTGTTCAACCGCTCTCGGCGGTTAAAATCACTTCTTCAAAACGAATCAAAATAATCGAATAAGAAAAGGACCCCGAATTATGTTTGTACTCAAACAACTGCAAGACAGTCTGCCCAATCAGGTTGAAGTCGCTTTGACCGAACACGTCCGCGTTGCCGAAGGTTGGGCGACAATAGTCCGGCTTTGGAT
>JAGNMH010000646.1 GCA_017991275.1 Acidobacteriota bacterium | reverse complement strand
CCTTTATTCCTGCTGGCCGCACTGGCTGGGCGAAAGTCTTCAACCAGACTGGCGCGATTGGAATTTTGGGCGCAGCGATCAACACCAACCCCAACGCTGGTTCCAGCGCTGGCGCGTTCAACGGTGGTCACAACCTGCATCACCTGACACTGGCAGCGGCTGCTTCTTACGTCGTTCCTGTCTTCCCGCCAAGCTGCTAACAGCTAACGCGGATTTACCGACTTTGGTAGAAAACAAAAGGCGAGCTTAAAGCTCGCCTTTTGTTTTTCATATGGCCGATTTCCGGCTCTCAATTTCCAGAATACTTCAAAACATACCCTTCGGCCCCTGAAACCCAAACATCCTTTTTTACGACAGCCAAACCGTAAAGATTTGATCGTGTGCCGCTTACCTGCTCAACCCAGTTTTTGCCTCCGTCGCCTGAGCGCAAAATCGTGCCGCCCCATCCCACAATCCAACCTTGATTACCAGAAAACGCGACATTAACAAGCGTCTCGTTGGAATCAACTGCAATGCGTTCCCAGCTATCACCAGTGTTGGAAGTACGGATGATAATTCCCTTTTCGCCGACAACGACAGCCGTATCCTTGCCGCGAGTTTCAATGTGGTAAAGGTGGCCGGTAACTCCGCTGTTTTGTCGCTCCCAGGTTCGCCCAGCGTCATCGGTGTAAAGAATGATGCCTTTGTCGCCAACTATCCATCCTTGTCTTTCATTTACGAACTTCAAATGAACCAGTTCTTCTTTCGTTCCGCTATCCTGTGATTCCCAGCTTTGCCCGCCATCAGCAGTATGCATAATTTTGCCATGGGTTCCGACTACCCAGCCGTGTTTCTTACTTGAAAACACGATGCTGTAAAAATCCGGATTATCATTAGCACTGGACTTATAAACCGGGTCCCAAATGCCGCCGCCATTTTGAGTCCGAAAAATTTGCGCGCCACCTGTCACCATCCACCCATCTTCACGGTTGAGAAAGAAAATGTCGTTGATATTCGCCCCCACTCTGGGATTATGCGGAAGCCATTCTTTGCCACCGTCCTGGGTTATATGCACAACTCCCTTGTCACCGACTACCCAACCCAATCTGGAATCCACAAAGTGAACGACGTTGAGGTCGCCCTTTGATCGGTCTTGAAAAGCGACTACCCATTGCGCCTGGGCAGTCAAAGCCATTGCAAAAAACAAAACTCCGCCCATCAGGGCTTGCTTACACGAATTCATAAATCCTCCTTCTCGCGGTCTTGGCCGGAGATGTTTATCGTTGAAGCTGTGTTACTGGCTGAGAGCGATTGGTCGAACGTAATTTCAAATCGGGGACAAAAAGTTTGAAATTTACCTGATAATCAAATTGTCCGAACGCCATTGAGCGCCCAAGCGATTCGACCGCGGTTTCCAGCGCACGATCACGACTGGCAATTAAATCTTCGATTCTCAACTCGACCCGTTTGTCTGGTTTGACGCCTATACCCTCAATCCGACGGCCAAACGACGAGCGATAATCGGTGTCGGAGATATTTAGCTTACCACCGTCGAACAGCTTGATCGTTCTGCTGACTCCCAATAGACACCCGCAAGTGGCCGGATTGGAGCCGATGACCAAAGCTCGTTTTCGCTCCTGCATTGCCGCCGCAAAAATCTCCGAGCCGCTGGCCGAACGAGAACTGACCAACACTACCAACGGTTCTCGGTAAGCGTTTCGCAATTTTTGCGTGCGGCGGCGCGTCGAACGCCCAAAACGGGTAATAAACTCGCCCAGATCGGTTTCCTCCTGGAAAAAATAACTGGCAATTTGCGACACCGTCGTGACGAATCCTCCGCCGTTGTTTCGCAAATCCAGAATCAAACCTTGCGTCCCCTGCATTTGTTGCATCGCCTGATCGAAGTCGCGCTCGATTTCCGGCCCAAATCCTGTCAATTCGATATAACCGACTTTGTAAGGCAGTTGGCGCGAAATCACTCGGCGCTGAAACTCGGTGTAGCGACGAACCAGTTCGACCGATTTACGCTTCCCTTCGCCGTCAACAAACGAAGCCTTAACCGAAGTGTCGCGCGGGCCGTAAAACAGCCTGTCGTAACTCTGCAATTCCGCAGCTACCGATGTCGAGCTTTCGCCAATTTCGGCCTTCAAGCGTTGCAATGAGTTTTCAACCGATTCACCGTCAACTTCGGCAACGACGAAACCTTGCCGAATGCCTTGCCTGGCGGCTTCCGATCCGGGTTCAACCCAGGTTACAACAGGCTTGCCTTCAATCCGACGAACGATCAATCCGACAGATAATCCAGCCGGGCGATAACGATCAAAACCGTCATCCGGCGAGTAAATTCTGGTATGAGCATCGCCCAACTTGCCGATCATCTGGCGAAGCACCCGATAAAATTCTTCAGTGTTTTCTGCTGATTCGGCTCGTGGCCGAAAAGCATTCCGCTGTTCACGCCAATCTACACCACGAAAATTCCTGTCGTAGTAATTGTCGTATATAAGCCGCCAGACTTGATCGAAGACCTTGCTTCGCTCTTCGCGCGGAAGAGTTGGTGAAGCAGGCGAAGTGGATGCCTGTTGGGTGTGTGCAGAGCGTGGAAACAAAACCACGAACGCAACGAACAAAAAACAAAAAAGCCTGAATGCAGGTAAAATCTTGCGCGTCATAAACTAAGGAAGGTTATCGAAAAAGGTTTTAGGTTTCAGGGCATGTTCAGGGATTTTGCGTTGGGGGCTTTTTGATGTCGCGCAAGCTGCGTTTGAGACGCTCAATTTCTTCCTTCTTCTCATCCTGTGTTTGGTCAGCCTGCGCTTGGGGTCGGCGGAAATTATACCTAACCAATCCTTTAAGTGTTAGCTTCTTTCCATTTCTTTCAGCGGATTTGAATCGTAATTTTTTGACGGTCGCCACGGCTGATTCGTCCAACCCAAAACCTGCCCACTTTACGACCTCGACTTCGCCGACCGTTCCGTCGGCGCGGAAGACTGCTTCAAGTTCGACGGTCGCAGTGACGTTGGCCAGGTCGGCCTGCTCTGTGTAATCGGGTTTGATTCGCTGGAAAAAGAATGGCCGCTCGACGCCGGTTTCCGCCAGATCGTCAGTCAAAACTTCAATTGTAGGCGCAATCGGCTGAAAGTTTTCGATTGCCGCCAGATGAAGCTTGCGCTCTGCAATCATCGCCTCGGCATATCGCGGCCAGCCTAGTTTCAGAATTTCTCTGAGCCGATCTTTGGCCTGTAATTCCGACTGCGCTTTCGCGCTTTCAAACGAAAACAACACCAATTTACCGGTGCGAGTTTCGACGAAAAACATGCCAGCCAGAGCTTCAAAGTAAAACTGCTCGCCGCCAACGGCAATCAGTCGTCTGGCCACAAGCGTTTTGCCGAGCACATAAAAATCGCAGCCTAAACTTTGCCCCAACGCGCGAGCTTCGTCGCGGCTGAGGTTCAAACTGCCGCCATAACCAGCGCCGCTCGCCGCCGCTTGTGCCAAATCATCATCAATCAGTTCGAACTCATCACCTTTAGATTTTGCCGCTTCGCGCAGCACAGTTGAAAATTCCCTGCCCGGCTCGCCCACAAAATCAATCACTGCCAGACGGATTGGAGACTTCGCCACGACAAAATCAAAAGGCAAAAGGCAAAAGGCAAATATCAAAAATGGCCGCAACAAGCCAACCCGAAACGCAGAAACGGTATGGCCGAAGGAATTTTTGCCTTTTGATATTTGCCTTTTGCCTTTTGATTTCATCAGGTCGTTTGAATCAGTCTGGTCAGCAGCGCCGCTCGGCGTGGAATGTCGCTGACGATGATGTGTTCGTGGTCTGCATGAGCGCCCGCGCCGTCAACTCCAAGGCCGTCCAGCGTCGGCACTCCCATCGCCGCTGTGAAATTGCCGTCGGAACCTCCGCCGACAACCGTATCC
>JAGNMH010000645.1 GCA_017991275.1 Acidobacteriota bacterium | reverse complement strand
CCTTTGACAGGCGCTCCCTACCGGTCGCGGAACTGAACCGGCGAGTAATCGTCTGTGACAATGGACAAGGCTATGAATCTGAAACTTTCCATTCTTATCGCATTTGTTTTTGTTACTGCTGCTGGCTTGCTTTATTCGCCAATGACAAGCGCCCGGCAGGCGGCTCGCCGCATAGATTTCAACCGGGACATTCGCCCGATCCTTTCGGACAAATGTTTTGCCTGTCACGGCCCCGATGCAACGGCGAAGAAAATCAAACTGAGATTGGATTCAGAATCAGGAGCGACTGCCGATTTGGGCAGAGGTCGCAAAGCCATCGTGCCCGGTGATGTAGAAAAAAGCTTGCTGGTTCAACGCATCACTCACAGCGACGAAGCGATGCGAATGCCGCCAGTTGATTCCGGTCGCAAACTGACCGCAGCCGAAATCGAGCTACTGACTGAATGGATCCGTCAGGGAGCGCGCTGGCAGCAGCATTGGTCGTTCGTCACACCAACTCGGCCAGTTTTGCCAAAAGTTCAAAATGCGGCCTGGCCGAAAAACGCGATTGATTATTTTGTGCTGGCGAAATTGGAAGGCGAAGGTTTGTCGCCTTCGCCAGAAGCCGACCGCGCGACTTTGCTTCGCCGCGTATCGTTTGATCTGACCGGCTTGCCGCCGACAACCAAAGAGCTTGATGATTTTCTCAACGATGCTTCGGCAAACGCTTATGAAAAAGTTGTTGACCGGTTGTTGGCTTCGCCGCGTTATGGCGAACGGATGGCTTATCGCTGGCTGGATGCTGCGCGATACGCCGACACGAACGGTTACCAAATTGACGGAGATCGTTCGGCCTGGCGTTGGCGCGATTGGGTGATCGAAGCCTTCAACTCCAACAAACCCTTTGACGAATTCGTGATCGAACAACTGGCCGGGGATTTGCTGCCGAACCCGACTTTGGATCAGCGCATAGCCACAGCGTTCAATCGCAATCACCGCATCAACGCCGAAGGCGGAATCGTGCCGGAAGAGTACCGTATCGAATACGTCGTTGATCGTGTGGATACGACTTCGACGGTGTTTATGGGGCTGACGTTTGGCTGCGCGCGTTGCCACAATCACAAATTCGATCCGCTGTCGCAAAAAGAGTTTTATCAACTGTCGGCTTATTTCAACAGCATTGACGAAGACGGCCATTCGTTTGATTGGGGGAATTCTCCGCCTGTGATGGCTGCGCCCACGCGAGAGCAGCAGGTGCAATTGGCTCAGTTCAATCATCAGATTGCCTTAGCCGAAACCGATTACAACCGACTGGCAAAGAAGTTCACTGGCAAACAACGCGACTGGGAAAAGACGTTCAGAGTTCCGCCTTTAGGCGGCAGCGGCTTTAGCCGCACGGTAGGCGTCGTAAACGACGCGCTTCCGCCTAAAGGCGGGACTACGTACGACGGGACTACGTACGACAAGCTGATTGTGCGAATTCCGTTTGATGAAAACCAAACGCCGATCTTCAACGCTTCCGACCGTGCTTATCACAATCAGGAAGACATCAAAAAGAAAGACAAGATTGGCGAACCGGGCGGATTCAAAGAAGGTCAGCCGAGTTTTGTTACTTCGCCGTTGGGACATGGAGTTGCCTTTGACGGCAAACGGTATTTCGACGGAGGGCTAAACGCGGACTTCCGTTACAAATCCACCTCCAGCGATTACCGCGAACGGTTCAGCATCTCGGCTTGGGTTTACCCGGAAACAGAAGCCGCCGGTTCAATCGTCACAAAAGTCAGCGACGCTCCGGCTGACATTGAAAACGGCATCCCGCGCGCCGAAGGTTATGGGCTGTATTTTCTGAATGGCAAGCTGCATTTCAATATGGTTTTCCGTTGGGGCGAAGACACGTTGCGAGCGGAAACAGAGCAGCCATTGCCGCTGCGGCAATGGCAACACGTTGCTGTTGTCTTCGACGGATTGAAGCAATGGGAAGACCGCTTGAAGGTTTTCGTCAACGGCCAGGAAGCGAAGTTGAAATGGAGCCAGCGAAACTTTTATCTGCTGTTCGGCAATTCGCGCAACACGTTGAAGATCGGCGCCGGCGGAGGCCCGCAGTTCCGGTTCAAAGGCGCGATTGATGAAGTCAGAATGTACAGCCGCGCGCTGACCGCTGATGACGTTGCCGTGCTGGCTTGCGCTGATTCGCTTGAAACCATTGCGGCGATTCCGGCGAAGAAACGAACTCCTGTTCAAGCTTTGAAGATCCACAGAGCGTTTCTGGATTCAGCCGCGCCGGATGATTTGAAGCAGGCTCAAAACAAGCTGGCGGGGTTGAAAGTTCAACGGCAAAAGTTTGAAGACGATCTGCCTCCGCTGATGGTCATGCAGGAAATGCCGCAACCGCGTCCGGCGCAAATTCTGAAACGCGGCGCTTACGATGCTCCGGGCGAAACGGTTGAGCGAGGCGTTCCGGCGGCTTTGCCTCCAATGGCCGCCGGGTTGCCGAATAATCGTTTGGGTTTTGCCAGGTGGTTGGTAAGCAAAGAACATCCGCTGACCAGTCGCGTTGCGGTCAATCGTTTCTGGCAGATGCTGTTCGGCGCAGGGCTGGTCAAAACCAGTGAAGACTTTGGCGCTCAAGGCGAAGCGCCTTCGCATCCTGAGTTGCTGGACTGGCTGGCGGTCGAGTTCCGCGATGGAGCGAGTCGGTACGGTACAGGGAGCGGTAGCGACTTGGTTGGCTCCGGCGGTCGTAACGTCCGAAACAACCCGCTTACTACCGCGCGCGGTACTGAACCGGCGGCGTGGAATGTTAGAGCATTGTTGAAAACTATCGTGATGAGTGCGACTTATCGCCAGTCGTCGAAACTTGGCAAAGACAATCCGCAATCCGCAATCCGCAATCCGCAATCATTACTGGCAAGAGCTCCGCGCTTTCGACTCTCGGCGGAAATGATTCGCGATCAAGCCTTGTTCGTTTCCGGCTTGTTGGTTGAGCGACTTGGAGGAGTTTCGGTCAAGCCTTACCAGCCGGATGGTTTGTACAAAGACATGGCCTTTTCTGGGCTTACCGGCTACAACACAGACAAAGGCGACGGTCTGTGGCGGCGCAGCCTTTACACTTTTTGGAAGCGCACGGTGCTGTCGCCTACGATGCAGGTGTTTGACGCTTCGGCGCGCGAGTTTTGCACGGTGCGCGACACGCGAACGAACACCCCGCTGCAATCGCTGAACTTGATGAACGATGTGACTTACATCGAAGCCGCCAGAATGCTGGCCGAGTTGATGTTGAAAGAAGGCGGCGCGACCATCGAACAACGACTGGCCTGGGCGTTTCGCAGAGTGACTTCGCGCCAGCCGAACGAAGCGGAAATCAAAGCTCTGGTCAAAAACCTGAACTCGCAACTGGAATACTTCACGCGCAATCCACAGGAAGCCGAAAAGCTTTTGACTGTTGGCGAAAAGCGCAACGACGATAAACTGAATCGCGCTGAGCTTGCGGCTTACGCGACGACGGCCAGCTTGCTATTGAATCTGGACGAAGTGATTACACGGCAGTAACCGGAACAAGGAGACAAAATGAATCGCAGAATCTTTCAAACTCTTTCGCTGATTGCGTTGGCTTCGGTGGTTGCCGTCGCCGTCAATTTCGCTGACTCAACCGCGGCGCAATCACGCGCGAAACTGACCAAAGCCGACGTTGACCAAATGATGACGCAGCTTTCCAACTGGGGACGCTGGGGCAAAGACGATCAACTTGGCGCGCTGAATTTGATTACTCCAGCCAAACGGAAACAGGCTGCGATGCTGGTCAGGGAAGGCGTTCCTGTTTCGCTGGCTCGCGAAACAAACGACGAGCGCGAAGCCGATAATCCTGACCCATACAAACACACAATGACTTTGACCGGTTCAAACAACCCTGGGCAATTCAGCGTGGACACTT
>JAGNMH010000644.1 GCA_017991275.1 Acidobacteriota bacterium | reverse complement strand
TTGAAAACCCTCGGCGGAATTTGCCGCGCTCTATTCTGATTTCGGCTCTGCTGATTGCGCTGGCTTATGTGCTGGGGGCGGGCGCCGTTCTATGGCTGGTTCCGATTCAACAAATCAATATAGTTTCCGGTTTTCTGCAAACGATCTCGAACGGGGCGCAAAGGCTTTCGACCGATTTGTGGTGGATCGCGCCGACGTGCGCCGCGCTTTACGTCGTCGGAATCATAGGCGGTGTTGGCGCGTGGTTGATTGCTCCGGCTCGCATAGCTTTTGTCATCGGTTTGGATCGTTATTTCCCGGCGTGGTTTGGCAGAGTTCATCCGCGATGGAGAACGCCTTACGCAGCAATTCTGGTGCAGGCTGGTTTGGCCACAGCGTTTCTGCTGCTTTCGGTTCTTGGCAAAGGAACCAAAGTCCAAGAAGTTTATCTGATCCTGCTCGACACCCAGTTGCTGGTGTACTTCATCCCGTTCCTTTACCTGTTCGCAGTTTTCCTGATTCACCACAACCGCAACGAAGTTTCGGATGAAGTGACTTTGGCTCCGGGTGGAAAAATCGGTGGATGGATAATCGGCCTCAGCGGTTTAGCGGTGACACTGTTTGCGATGATCGTAGCCATGATTCCGCCGACATCCAGTGCCAATCGTTGGCTGTTCTTTCTGAAAGTCATCGGCGGCGCTTTTGCTTTTGTGGCAGTCGGTGGAATCATTTTCTCAAGGCGAAAGCGAAACATAGAGTGGTTGCTCAGAAGAGTGGCAAAAGATAACTGAACAAACGGAAATAACTGAATGAACGGAAAAGAAGCTGATCAAATTTCCGTCTGCTCCGTTATTTTCGTTGTTCAGTTATCTCCCAACAACATTCATTGCTTGAGTCCTGCGAGTCGCTCGAAAATTCTGAACAGGCTTTGCGTTCCGTCATCTCCTTTACCCTCGGCTTCGACAGCGGCCAGCATTTGATGGGCGAGCGCAGCCCCAGGCAGAGGCGTGTTGTTGGAACTCGCCGCGCCCAGCACCAGCCGCAAATCTTTTTGTTGCAGCTTGACCATGAACGCAGGTTTGAAATCGCGTTCGATCATCTTTTTGCCAAGCACTTCCAACGACCAGGAATTGGCCGCGCCGCCGGTCAGGGCTTGATGCAATGTCGCCAGGTCGAGTCCTGATTTGGCACCGAAAGTCAGAGCTTCGCATACTGACAGCAGATTGACCGCTGTCATAATCTGATTGCAGAGCTTGGCCGATTGGCCGTTGCCTGCCACGCCAAAATGGGTGATGCGTTTGCCCATCGCTTCCAGCACAGGCCGAGCGCGTTCCAGAGCTTCGGTTTCGCCGCCGACCATAATCGTCAGCGTACCTTCGATAGCTCCTTTTTCGCCGCCTGAAACCGGAGCGTCCAGCCAGATGCATCCTTTCGCTTTTGCTTCTTCGGCCAGTTCGCGCGTCACTTCCGGCGAGATGGTACTCATATCAATAATGATCGAACCGGGTTTGGCGGTGGCGAAAATTCCTTGCTCGCCGCGACAAACGGCTACGACATCAGGCGAGTCTGTAACCATGGTGATGATGATCTCGCTTGCGGCGGCGACTTCGGCAGCGGTCTGAACAGCTTGAACTTTGCCGAGTGATGAATTGTCAGCGGCAAATTTTTCGGCTTTGCCGGGCGTGCGGGTGGCGACGGTCAGTTCGAATCCGGCGCGTAAAAGATTGCGAACCTGCGGCGCACCCATTATGCCCAAGCCTATGAAACCAACTTTCATTCGTAAATTCTCCTCTTGATTGGGTTTGATTTTGAAGCGCTGCAAAGATGCCACACGCAGCTTATGGCTGGCAATTGACTGAATTCCAGTGCGGATGTTTAATGCCTCCGCAGTTCAGCAACATCTTTCCAAAAGCCAAAATCAACCGCGCAGCGTCGTCAGTTAAGACGTTGCATAGCCAAAAGTGAGGTCACAATGCGTCGCTTTTTCGTCTGCACTTTGCTGCTTATTTGTTTAGTCGCCACTGGCCAGGGGCAATCTGGCAAGTTGACCGTCAACGACATTTTCAATCTGGAAATCGCCAACGATCCGCAGATTTCGCCTGACGGCAAACGAGTGGTTTACGTTCGCCAGTTCGCGGACATCATGACCGACCGCCGATTGTCGAATCTGTGGATCGTCAATGTTGACGGCACAGATCATCGTCCGTTGACGACTGGCAATTTCAACGATGCGTCGCCGCGCTGGTCGCCGGACGGCAAGCAACTCGCCTACATTTCCAGCCGGGATGGCGCAGGGCAGATTTATCGCCGTTGGATGGACACAGGCGAAACTGCCAAGCTGACCAACCTGACTCAGGCTCCGAGCGGATTGAATTGGTCGCCGGACGGTAAATGGTTGTCGTTTGCGATGCTGGTTCCAGAAGCCCCGGCTTCGATTATAAAAATGCCTGCCGCACCCGAAGGCGCGAAGTGGGCTGAACCGGCAAAAGTGATTGATCGGCTGGTTTACCGTTACAACGGCGTTGGGTATCTGAAGCCCGGTTACAACCATTTGTTTGTGCTGCCAGCCGAAGGCGGGACTCCGCGTCAGATTTCCAGCGGCAAGTTTCATCACGGTGGCGGGCAGGTTTGGGGGGCGAGCGAAGCTGTTTGGACGCCCGACGGCAAGTCGCTGCTGATTTCCATCAATCGCAACGACAATTTTGAAATCGAAGCCCGTGACACAGACGTGATTGAATACTCAGTCGCCGACGGTTCAGTCAAAAAACTGACCACTCGCAAAGGCCCTGACGGCAATCCGCAGATTTCGCCTGACGGCAAGTTGATCGCTTATCTGGGTTTTGAAGACAAATTTCAGGGTTATCAAGTGACTCGATTGCACTTGATGAATCGCGACGGCAGCAACCAGCGGATAATTTCCGGCAACTGGGATCGAGACGTTCGCAGCATCGCCTGGGCGAACGACAGCAACGGGATTTACTTCTTGTCGGACAGCGAGGGCAATACTGGTTTTTACTTCTCGACACTGGACGGCTCGGTCAAAAAATTGTTTGGCAATGTTGCCAGCGGAACCAGCGCCAGTGGCGGCGGAGCTGTCACCATAGCGAAGAACGGCGCGTTTGCCATCACCATCGGTGGCACACAAAGCCCTGGTGAAATTGCCGCTGGCAATCTGAGCAACCCGGCTCAATTGAAAACGCTGACCGCAGTCAATGAAGACTTGTTTGCCAGTAAGAAAATCGGCGAAGTGGAAGAGATTTGGTACAACTCGTCCAAAGACAATCGCAAGATTCAGGGCTGGATCATCAAGCCGCCGGGTTTCGATCCGTCAAAGAAATATCCATTGATTATAGAAATCCACGGCGGGCCGTTCGCCAATTACGGTTCACGCTTTGATCTGGAAAAACAGTTGATGGCGGCCAGTGGTTACGTTGTGCTGTATACCAATCCGCGCGGTTCGACCAGCTACGGCCAGGAGTTCGGTAACCTGATTCATCACGCTTATCCGGGCGATGACTTTTACGATTTGAATTCCGGCGTGGATGCCGTAGTGGCAAGAGGTTATGTGGACACCGATCAGCTTTATGTTACAGGAGGCAGCGGCGGCGGAGTTTTGACCTGTTGGATGATCGGGAATACAACTCGTTTCCGAGCGGCGGTGACGGTTTATCCGGTCATCAACTGGTATAGTTTCGTGCTGACTTCAGACATCGGCAACTGGACGGTCAATCACTGGTTTCCGGGTTTCCCCTGGGACAACGTCGAGCATTACGAAAAACGCAATCTGCTTTCGGTGGTCAAGAACGTCAAAACGCCGACCATGGTTTTGACCGGCGAAGCCGATTACCGAACGCCAATGTCGGATTCCGAGCAGTACTATCAAGCTCTGAAACTGCTTGGGGTTGAAAGTGTTCTGGTTCGCGTGCCGGACGAACCGCATGGCATTT
>JAGNMH010000643.1 GCA_017991275.1 Acidobacteriota bacterium | reverse complement strand
TTCAGCAACAACGCCGCCGACAAACGCGAACGTTTGATTGATTCATTGATTGACAGCGAAGAGTGGGTGCAGCAATGGGGTTATTGGTTTGGCGATCTGTTTCGCGTCTGCGGCAATCGCATAGGCAATCCGACGCTAAAACACTTCGACGCCTGGATTCGACAATCCCTGCGCGAAGACAAACCCTATAACAAGTTTGTGTCGGAAATGCTGACGGCATCCGCGCCGAACACGAACTGGATGCCCGACGCCGCGCCAAGCGGATTTTTGACGCGCTGGCACGTTACGGGTATCACGATGTACCACGACAATTACGAAGACACGGCGGATGAAATCATCGTCAACACTTCGCGCATTTTTCTGGGCATCAACTACCAGTGCATTTCCTGCCACGGCGGCAAAGGCTTTTTGGAAAAGGTCAGCCTGGATTTGACTTCCAGAAAGCGTAGCGACTTTTGGGCAATGGGCGCGTTCTTTGGCAAAACTCGCGTGCGCGTGGTCAGTTATCAAGATCGGTACACCATCACCGAAGACGGCACGGGCTATAACACCAAAGCCACCAGCATGGTGCGATTGCAGCGCGACGGCAGCGGCACGATTGAACCAGCCTTTGTGTTGACCGGCGAAAAAGCCGACCCGACAAAACCTTTGCGACCACAGTTTGCGCGAATGCTGACGCAACATCCGCAGTTCGCGCGCGCGACGGTCAACCTGATCTGGAAGCAGTTTTTCGGACTTGGCATTGTTGATCCAGTGGATTCGTTTGATATGGCGCGGCAAGACCCGAAAGCGAAATTGCCCGAACCGTGGACTTGCCAACCGACCAACGACGATTTGTTGAATGCTCTGGCTGGCGATTTCAGCAAGAACAAGTTCAGTCTGAAACAATTGATGCGAATGATTGCAAAGTCGTCGGCTTATCAATTGTCGTCACGTTTTGATGGCGAATGGAAAGAAAGTTACACGCCGTATTTCGCCCGGCATTACGTTCGTCAACTGACTGCCGAACAACTTCACGATGCGATTTGTCAGGCGACCGAAGTCTTTGGGGATTACAAACGCCGCGACTGGACTTACGAAACTCCGATTGCTCCGGTCAGGTTTTGGACTGAAGCCGCTTCGCCCGAAGACATAGGCAACGGCGAAGCCAAGGGTTTCCTGCGAACTTTCGGCCAGGCCAACCGCGAACAGTTCGACCGCCAGCCGGGCGGCTCTGTGTTGCAGGCAATGTCATTGATGAACAATCCGTTTGTCACTCGCAGAGTTCTGGCGGCCAACAACAGCCGCGTTGACCAACTGGTGAAATCGGCAAAATCGAACGCTGAAATTATTGATGAGTTGTATTTGGCTACGCTGTCGCGCCAGCCGTTGCCTCAGGAAAAGAAACTCGCTCTGACGTGGTTGGAGCAGGATCGCAAACAAGGCGCTGAAGATTTGCACTGGAGTCTGTTGAACAAACTCGACTTCGTTTTTAACTATTGACTAAAGCATGTAGTCCCGCCTTTAGGCGGAAGGTCTTGGCCAGAAGACCTTTCTGCTTGACCAGAGAGACGCCGCCATTCCGCCTAAAGGCGGGACTACGTACCATTCAGAGGAAGAAAAATGAAAACTAAATCGCTGATGTTGTCCGCTTTGATTTTTGCAGGTGCAGTTGCTCTAAGCGCCTGTTCCGCCTCGTCCGCCGACAAAGGCTTGAGCGCCAGTCTGTCGCCCGCCGATTTCCAAAAACGTTTGCAGGAAGAATTGATCGCCGCCAAAACCGGCAGCGTCATCGAACTGCCCGAAGGCAAATTCAACTTTGACAAGACTCTGTCGCTGACTGCCAACGGAGTCACCATTCGCGGCAAAGGCATGAGCAAAACCGTGCTTGCCTTCAAAGGCCAAACTGCCGGTTCCGCAGGGCTGTCGGTCAAAGCAAACGACTTCGTCATCGAAGACCTGGCCATCGAAGACGCCGCCGGTGACGGGCTGAAAACCGAGGCCAGCACCAACGTCACCATTCGCCGGGTTCGCGTGGAGTGGACTGCTCCGCTGAATGAAAAGAACGGCCCTTACGGCATTTACCCCGTCACCAGCAAAAACGTCTTGATCGAAGATTCTTTTGTCAAAGGCGCAGCCGACGCGGGCTTTTATTTGGGACAGTCCGAAAACGCGATCATGCGTCGCAACCGCGCCGAAGGTAACGTCGCCGGTTTTGAAGTCGAAAACTGCAAAAACGTAGACGTTTACGAAAACACCGCGACAAATAATTCCGGCGGCATTCTGGTTTTCAACCTGCCTGACCTGCCCGTGCAAGGTGGAGAAATGGTTCGCGTTTACAACAACCAGGTCATCGGCAACAACGCTCCGAACGTCGCTCCGAAAAGCCAGACTGTTTATAACCTGCCGTCAGGCCTGGGCGTTTCGGTGATGGCGATCAAAAACGTCGAAGTGTTCAACAACACGATCAAAGACAACAACACCGCCAACATGCACATCATCAGCTATCTTTCGATGAGCCAGGAAATCAAAGACGCACGCTACAACCCGTTCGTGTCGAATGTGTACGTTCACGACAACCAGTTCGGCGGCAGCGGCAAAAGCCCAGATGCGCGTTTGGAAAGCGTGATGATGGTTGCCAAAGTCGTGGGACAGCCGATGCCGGACATTCTTTACGACGGAATGGTTGAACCCAAAGACGGCAAGCCCGGCGACGCCAAAGTTTGCCTGGAAAACAACGGCGAAGTGACGTTTGCGAACTTTGACGCCGGAAATAAATTCAAAAACGTCAGCCGCGACGTGAAGAAGCATCAATGCACATTGCCCGCGTTGGCGGCGATCACTCTGCCGCAAGACGGAACCAAGTCAGCGTCAAGTTCAGCCGGAGGCGGTAAATGAGTTTGGCGGTTTCAACAAAACGATTTGTTATTTTCATTGCCTGCCTGTCGGCGCTGACGCTGACAGGCAGTTGCGGAATGTTTTCCACTGAGGTGGCGTCGTTCGTCGCCGAACCGTTCCCAAAACAGCTATCCGGCTGGCGATTGTTTGTTTCCGGCTCAAAGCCTTTGACGCCGAATAAGGGCGTAGTTCCTTACGACCTCAACACTCCGCTGTTTTCGGATTACGCGGACAAGTACCGATTCGTTTGGATGCCCGCGGGAACTTCGGCGACTTACAGCGAAGACGGAGTTTTCCAGTTTCCGCTTGGAGCCGTTCTGGCCAAGAGCTTTGCTTTTCCGGCAACGGACGGTTCGGGCAAAGAGCGCATCATCGAAACTCGATTGCTGGTAAACACGAAAACCGGCTGGGTTGGATTGCCTTATGTTTGGAACGCCGAACAAACCGAAGCTACGTTGGAGTTGGTCGCCAGCCCAACCGAAGTCACTCGCAAAGCCGAAGACGGCACGTTGCAGAAAATTCATTACATCATTCCCAACGCCAACGAATGCAAACAGTGCCACGACAACAACAAAGTGACACTGCCCATCGGCCCGAAGGCTCGCAACCTGAACAAGGATTTTCAGTACGCCGACGCCAAGGCTAATCAACTGGCTTACTGGACGAAGGTTGGATATTTGAAAGGCGCGCCCGCGCCGGAAACATCGCCGAAAGTTCCGGCCTGGAATGACGTTGCGTCAGGGACACTCGAAGCGCGAGCAAAAGCGTATCTGGACAACAACTGCGCGCATTGCCATCAGCCCGGCGGCACGGCTGAAGCTTCCGGGCTGAATCTGGGATTTGCTCAAACCGATTTGCGAAAGCTTGGCGCGTGCAAGATGCCGAACTCCGCTGGTTATTCCGGCGGCCATCAGTACGACGTAGTTCCCGGCAATCCGGCTGAATCAATCATGATTTTCCGAATGGAATCCACCAAAGCCAAAGAAATGATGCCGGAAATTGGCCACTCGCTGTCGCACAAAGAAGGCGCGGCGCTGGTGCGCGAATGGCTGGGA
>JAGNMH010000642.1 GCA_017991275.1 Acidobacteriota bacterium | reverse complement strand
TTCCAAAGCCGGAAACCAGCGGGAAACCGCTTTGGCAATGTTGGGAAAAGCTCCCGCTTCGCCAGCGCCAAACAAAAAACGAATCACCAGCAGCGAACGGTAACCGATGGCTGCTCCGGTCAGAGCGGTAAAAGCCGACCACCAAATAACTATTCGGGTCAGCGCCGCACGTGCTCCGAAACGATCTCCAAGCCATCCACTGGGAACTTCAAAAACTGCATAAGCAAAAGTAAATGCGCTGAAAACCCAGCCTTTCTGTGAATTGGACAGCCCAAACTCAGCCGCCATTTTCGGCATTGCCGCTGAAATACACAGACGATCAAGATATGTAATCACAGCCAGAGAAAAAATCAGCCAGAGAACCGTGAAACGCGCGCGTGTCGGTGTGGAAGCATTTTGAACATTTGGGGAATTCATAGTGGGGCGCACTTTACGCAAATCCGAAAAATTTGGCTACGGCTGGGCTGAGTCTTCAAACCAAAATGAAAAAGCCGGCGAGCATCTGACTGACACTCACCGGCTTGTTTGATTTGGCTTTAACCGTTTTTAGTAAAGCGTGAAGTTGAATTCGATGTTGCCGCGCACGCTGACCGGTTGGCCTGCTTTGACTGCGGGTTGGAAACGAATCTTCTTCGCGGCTTCGATGGCGCTCTCGCTCAAACCATCTGGCAAACCACGGACGACGCGAATCTCTGTGATGCGTCCGTCGAAGGTGTAAACCACACTCAGAACCACAGTGCCTTGAATCTTGTTGGCACGTGCCTCTTCGGTGTATTTGGCGCGCTCACGGTAAATGATCGTCGGGCGCAAACTGGCCGACATAGGTTCGACGCTCCGGCCACCGCCTAAGGTCATGTCACCACCACCAACGTTACCACCTTGACCTGGGCCAAGACCGCCGCCGGTACCTCGCCCAACACCAGTTCCATTACCTCTGCCAACACCCGCTCCCTGACCTGGGCCGCTTGAAGGAGGAGCAGGAACGCCTTCAGGATCACCGATTGGCCCTTTCATCTTGGGCATCACGCTTGGATCACCATAAAGAGTCGCAGGCACAACCAACGTCGGATTCTTGATCTTTGGAGGTTCCGGGTCTGGCATCATAATCTGAGGCGTCAAAGCCATTTGCGGCGGTCTGCCCTGGCTTGGCGGAGTCGGTTGATTACGCCCGCCGCCGCCACCGCCCCCAGCCGCTTTTTCTTGAGCCTTGCTGCCACCAAGACGTTCCTTTTTGGCCTTGGCTGATTCAGCCAGCTTCAGGTCAATCTTGTTTGTGTCAATCATCGCCACGTCTTCCAAAAGCTCTTCCTGCACCTCTTCCTGCTGAACGCATTTTTTCGGGAAGAAAAGGCAATAAAGATTGTAATTGCCCTTCAACCCTACAAACAGAAACAAGACAATGATTGGAACCCAGTTGGCAAACTCGAAACCGATTTTGACTCCCGCCATCTTGCTGTTGATTCGCCCAATCAAATTGCGCAGAAATAGACTTCTAGCGGCAAAGCAAACCAATAGATAAAGCGCCCCGCCAATCAGAGCTACGTTCAACAAAATCCCGTTCTTCTTAGCCAGAGTCAGCAGCAGCAAAACCAAAAAGAAAAATGTCGTGTAACCCGCCAACGCCAACTCAGAACCGGCAAGCAGCGAGTTCCGGCGCTGCAAATTGCTGCCTTCGCCACGAGCCAAATCAACGGCAAACTGTTTCGGATTCTGCTTAAATTCGGTTGCCGCGTTGCCAACTTCGCGGGCAATGCGCGTGCTGAAAGATTCTTCAGGCAGTAAAAAATTGGAGCTAACTCCAGCTTTGTAATCGCCTTTGCTTAGAATCTGACCGATGTTTTTCAGGTTGGCGAACAGGTTTTCTATCAATCCCGGCTGTTGTGGCATCGAAAGACTAAAGCCCCCCGCCGGAACACTTGAAGCTGAACTGCCGGATGAAGCTTGTTGCGGGGTCTGATTTGATTGAGAAGCTTTGGAGGCTGCGGCGGCCTGCTTCAATCCCTGTCTTGGACTTTCTTTTGGCGTTTGCGGAACCTGCTGCGAAGGACGAATCGGTTCGGTCTGACGGAATGGCGTCGGCGCCGCGTTATCCGGCACGACTTTTTCCTGATTAACAGATTCAGTAACTTTTTGCTGAATAACTGGCGGTGTTATCGGCTCAGTTTCCTTGGCCACAGAAGCAGAAATCGGCACGACCTCCGAGCTTTCAGCGGCTTTGCCTACAGGTTCAGAAACCAGCGGCGCTGTGCGCCTGACATATTCTTCGGTTGTAACCAGGAGTTCAGTGTCGTTTGGACAGTACTGAAACCCGTTCGGATATTGTTGCTGACATTTTGGACAAGTTTTCATTCCAGCCTCACCTCTTCTCGGAATACTAATCTTCGATCCGGTTAAAATGCAAGAAAGCCCTCGGAGTACAAATCAAGAACGCTATAAGCATCCAGCCTTGCGCTTACCGGTCGTAAAACATCAACGAATGGTTGAATTTTGGGGGTGTCAAAAACTGATTGCTCAAACGATCAAGGAGGGAGAGTTGTTCAAATTTGATTTAGCGTCAGGCTTTCAGCAGCTTGTCAATCTCACCCAAAGATCGCGAAGCCAAGCTGCTATCCGACGACTCGCCCATCACTGCCTGGACGGCAACGGAAAACCAGAATTGCAAGGCGCGCGCTGTCTCGTCAAGAGGATTCAATCGAACATTAAGTTGCAGGCTGTTTAAATCCAGCGGCACACCCAACTCCGCACCTTTCAGCCCCGACAGCTTGAAATACATCACGGCGACAGAAGCCCGAGAACCGGTTGCGTCGGTCACCGGTTTGTCGCTTGGCTGAACAGCGCCCAGCATCGAAGCCGACGCCCCAGCCGGAGTTGGCGGCGGCGATTGAATACTTCCCTGCGTTGCCAACAAGGTTGCCTTCACATTATCGGCTTTACGAGTCTGGCCTGCGGATTTGACGCTGAAGCGCCCGGTTAATTCGATCTTGCCGCCGACCAACGCAATTGAGGACGGCGAATAGCTAAACTTTTTGCCTGCCGCGATTTCGCCGGTGAATTCCCGCCCTACCAACAAGCTGTGAACTGAGTGGAGTTTACGCATCGCTGTGGATTTTTTGTTTTGAGTCAGCATTGTTTGTGCCATTTCAGATGTTGCCTCGCTTCATTTCTTCAGTCAGGTACTCGCAGGCGCGAATCGTCAAAGCCAGGATCGTCAGAGTTGGATTCTGGTTCGCAGAGTTCACGAACGCCGCTCCGTCTGTGACAAAGACATTTTTGACATCATGCGTCTGGTTGAATTTGTTCAACACCGAAGTTTTAGGGTCATTGCCCATTCGCGCCGTGCCGAGTTCGTGAATGATTCGACCGGGAACCGTCAGGTTTTCGCTCAAGGTAATTTCTTCGGCGCCGGCTTTTTTCAGAATCTCGGCTGCGCTGGCGGTTGCGTCTCTCCCCATTTCGCGCTCGTTGTCGGAGTGCTTGATGTGAATTTTCAGCACTGGAATCCCCCAGGCGTCAACGACTCCGCCCGGATCAATTTCAGCGAAGTTTTCAAACCGCGACAACATTGCCGCGCGAGTCGTCAGACTAACCGGAGCCGTGTACCAACGCTTGGCCTGCTTCTTGAAATCGCTGCCGAAACCTTCCAACCGCCGAGCCACACCGGGAAACGATCCAATTGCCGAGCCGCCTTCAAATCCGTAACCGCGCAAAAACTTCGATTGCTTTGTCGCCGCATCAAGGTTTCGAAAACGCGGAACGAAAATGCCTGACGACTTGCCGTCTTCGTTGACAGGGTCACGTCCGGCCAGGGTCGGCAACACGCCGCTGGCTCCGGTTCCGCCGAAATGGTCAACCAGATAATGACCTAACACTCCGGAAGAATTCCCCAGGCCATTCGGATGCTGACGCGATTTCGAGTTCAACAACAGCCGAGTTG
>JAGNMH010000641.1 GCA_017991275.1 Acidobacteriota bacterium | reverse complement strand
GTTATAACCCTCCATCGCATCACCGACGACGAATTCCGTCTGATCTGCCTCAAGGGCGCCAACCAGCGAGTCTATCAACTCGATAAAAAACGGAGCGTTTCCGTCCAGAATCGCCTGATAAATTGCCTGATTGGTTGTCGGAGCAAAGATTTGACCAACTTTGGCTCCCGTCTGGTGAAGCAATTTTCTGGTGTCGTCAAGACGAGGTTTTCCGTCATTGCCTGCTCCATCAGTCAAGGTCATGACTAACGGACGAGCAAGACACAGCCAGTGATAAATTCGCAATTCGTGTGAAGGGTGCGCTGTGATAAGTGCAGCTTTTTGTTTTAGATATTGCATATGAATGGGAGTTTGTAAGGCTGTTCCCGGACAAAAAATAAAATTACATTCGATAAAACATAGAGGCTGTCCAAAGACTTCTTAAACGCATGAGTTCAATTGCACTTACAGACAAAGCGGCTTGTTGTAACAGCCCCCTGACTACCCACTTAAAGATTAACCGAGCAAACCTATTGTCACCAGTGCCGGAAAAAAGTCTACACATTCCATTTACACTCCAATAGCAAAGTTGAACCTTTTTTTGACAACTTCGGTTTGGTGGTTATTTGAAGCCTCAATGGGTTGACAAAAAGACGGGCAAAGTTATGATGCCCGCGTCATACAAAACTGCAATGATTCATTCACACCAGACAATCTGCCTCTGTTATTGCTCTAATACCTGCTCTTGTTGTTGCCGGTAACAAAATCCGGCGTCTTCACTTTTTTACAAACCCACAAACCTGCAAAGGAGAAGATTATGTCTATACGATTAGGCGATACCGCGCCCGATTTCACGGCGCAAACCAACGAAGGCTCAATCAACTTTCATGAATGGCTCGGCGAAAGCTGGGGCGTTCTCTTTTCCCATCCCAAAGATTTCACTCCAGTTTGCACGACAGAATTGGGCGAAGCCTCGCGGCTGAAACCGGAATTCGACAAACGCAACGTCAAAATCATCGGCCTGAGCGTTGACCCGGCGGATTCGCACAACAAATGGGCAGAGGACATCAAGGAAACTCAAGGCCACGCTCTGAACTTTCCTGTCATCGCCGACGCTGACAAGAAAGTCGCAGACCTTTACGAGATGATTCACCCAAATGCCAACGATACCTTCACCGTGCGCTCGGTTTTCGTCATCGGCCCTGACAAAAAGGTGAAACTGACGCTGACTTATCCGGCCAGCACTGGCCGGAACTTCCCGGAAATTTTGCGTGTGATTGATTCGTTGCAACTGACGGCGAAATACAGCGTGGCGACTCCGGTCAACTGGAAAGACGGCGACGACGTCATCATCGTCCCGGCTGTTTCCGACGAAGCCGCCAAAGAAAAATTCCCAGGCGGATGGAAGACCTTGAAACCTTATTTGCGAATCGTGCCGCAACCCGGCAAGTAAAGCGCAACCGTTCAATCGAAATGACAGCGCTTTTGGAGTGCGGCGACGAATCGCCGCACTCCAAATTCCCGCCGCCATTTCAAAATCACCAATTTTTATTATTGCCGTTTCTATGCCTACTGTTGTCGCTACTTCCTCGTTGGCTGAACTCATTGGCAACACCCCACTGCTCAGGCTGACGAATCTCAATCCCAATCCTGGTGTTGAGGTTTACGCCAAAGCTGAGTGGGCCAACCCCGGCGGGTCAGTCAAAGATCGCCCGGCGTTGAAGATGATTCGGCAGGCTGAAGCATCCGGCTGGTTGACCAAAGACAAAACAATCATTGATGCCACCAGTGGCAACACCGGAATCGCTTACGCGATGCTCGGCGCGGCGCTTGGTTACAAGGTCGAATTGTGTTTGCCGCAAAATGCCAGCGCCGAACGCAAACGCATCTTGCAGGTGTATGGCGCGCATGTCGTGCTGACGGATCCGATGGCTGGAACAGATGGCGCGATTGTTGAAGTTCGCCGTCGTGTTGCCGAAAACCCGGACAAATACGTTTACCTGGATCAGTACAACAACACTGCCAACTGGCAATCGCATTACGAAACCACTGCGCCAGAGATTTACAATCAAACCGGTGGGCGCATTACACACTTTGTCGCGGGTCTGGGAACCAGCGGAACCTTCGTCGGAGTCAGCCGCCGATTGCGCGAATTGAAACCTTCTGTGCGATTGATCTCCATGCAACCGGATTCGCCATATCACGGGTTGGAAGGCATGAAACACATGCCGACCGCCATCGTGCCCGGCATCTACGACGCGGGGTTGGCTGATGAAGAAATGGAGATTCAAACCGAAGACGCGCACGCGATGGTTCGTCAATTGGCCAAACACGAAGGCTGGTTCGTAGGCGTTTCGGCCGCGGCCAACATCTTTGCTGCGTTGAAAATCGCCGAAGGGATCGAAAGTGGCGTCATCGTTACCATTCTATGTGATGGTGGCAGCCGATATCTGAGCGATAAATTCTGGACGGAATAGATGAGTGTAAAACTGACTACAGATCATTTAAGAACGATACGCGAACATGGCGAACGCACCTTCCCTGAAGAGTGCGGCGGCTTGCTGCTTGGCGTAATTGAAAACGGCGCGCGCGTTGTCCGCGAAGTCTTGCCGCTGGAAAACATACGCAAGGATTCGCGGCACAATCGGGTTGAAATCAGTCCGCTGGATTACGCCAAAGCCGAACGCGAAGCGGCCAAACGCGATTTGGGAGTCTGGGGTTATTACCACTCGCATCCGAATCATCCGGCTGTGCCTTCGGGATTTGATCTGGATCACGCGCCGTTCATCGAATGGTCGTATCTGATTGTTTCCGTGCGCGATGGCAAGGCCGAAGAAGTCCGCGCCTGGACTGTGCGCGAAGACCGTTCGCAGTTCGACGAAGAAGAGATTATTCAAAATTGAAAACCAAACACTTCATCCACGAAGTAACACGAAGATGACACGAAGATTTTTTTTTGACAGGATTTATAGGATTAAACAGGATGGGATTTCCGCGAGCTGATACCAACTGAATCAAAACAAATCCTGAAAAATCCTGTAAATCCTGTCTGCTTTTCTTCGTGAACCGTCGTGTGGCTTCGTGGATGAAACAAGAGGAGAAAATTGAAATGCCGAAGATCGTAATTCCGACCGCACTGCGCCAATACGCAGGCAACACGGCGGCAGTGGAAGTTCAGGGAGCAACCGCAGGCGAAGCGCTGGCGAATTTGATGGCGCGGCATCCCGACTTGAAAAAGCATTTGTACGACGCCAACGACAAGCTGCGAAGTTTCGTCAATGTGTACGTCAACGATGACGACATTCGCAGTTTGCAAAACGAAAACACGCCGATCACTGAAACCGATGACATCAGCATCATTCCGGCCATCGCCGGCGGCAGCGATTTGCCCGATCTGACCAAAGACGAGATCGCTCGTTACAGCCGCCATTTGATAATGCCCGAAGTCGGCATGGACGGTCAGCGCAAGTTGAAAGCCGCCAGCATTCTGTTGATCGGAACCGGCGGGCTGGGATCGCCTTTGGGCTTGTATCTGGCTGCGGCTGGAGTTGGACGATTGGGTCTGGTGGATTTTGACGTGGTGGATCAC
This sequence comes from Acidobacteriota bacterium, assembly GCA_017991275.1. Lineage (GTDB taxonomy): Bacteria > Acidobacteriota > Blastocatellia > RBC074 > RBC074 > RBC074. Next base: position 366 of record JAGNMH010000641.1, on the reverse strand, counting down.
AGCAATTTGCAACGCCAGATCGTTCACGGAACCAAAGACGTTGGCCGCCCAAAGATTCAATCCGCCAAAGATCGTCTGTCCGACATCAACCCGCATATTCAAATTGATACTTACGAAACGGCGCTGCAAGCTGACAACGCGCTCGGCATCATAAAACCTTACGACATAGTCATTGACGGCACGGACAACTTTCAGACTCGTTACCTGGCCAACGATGCCAGCGTCTTGCTGGGCAAACCAAATGTTTACGGTTCGATCTTTCGTTTCGACGGACAGGCCTCGGTCTTTTATCCGGGAGGCGGTGGCCCTTGCTATCGTTGCTTGTACCCTGAACCGCCTCCGCCGGGTCTGGTTCCTTCCTGCGCT
>JAGNMH010000047.1:10784-14706 GCA_017991275.1 Acidobacteriota bacterium | reverse complement strand
AGGCACGGGGTTAGGGCTAACGAGAGAAAACAGGCGAAGAATCTTCCCTTCAACAAACTGGCCTTCATCCCACCGGCCCTCATCCCACAGGGTTGTTCCTCGGCAATAAGCATACTCATTATTTCTTTTCCTCCGAAAACTCGTTTCATTCCCAGCAATTTTCTTATCTTATTTTTTTAGGTCTGTCAGCAGTTCCAACGTCTGTTGCGCCTTGGGGTCAAGGTAAGGTAATGGCGCTTAACCGAACTACCAAACGGCGCGGATTGTAACTTTTACACTATTGGGGAGTCAAACTGGATTTTAAGCGTACTTTCGTCCTTCCTAATGTCCTCCAATCACTCTCCAGCCATGGTTCCAGCCAGGAATTGACAGCCTTCAACTACCAAAGCTATAAGTTGCCGCAATGAAATCTCTCTTTAGACTGGCTTTACCATTTCTGTTCGTCGTTTTGTGCGCGATGTCGTCGAAGACTTTCGCTCAGGCGAGGCAGTTTCCGCCATACTCCGGTCACGTCAACGACTTTGCCAAGGTCATTGACCCTGCCACCAAAAAGAAAATTGACGACATTTTGCTCAACTTCGAGGCTAAAACCGGAACTCAAATTGCCGTGGTGACCATGACCACGCTGGGAGGCCAGCCGCTGGAACATTACTCAACCGATCTGTACCGAGCTTGGGGCATTGGCCAAAAAAGCGGCGAAAACCGCGATAAAGGCGTTCTGTTGCTGGTCGTCATTCAGGATAGAAAAACCCGGCTGGAAGTCGGTTATGGGTTGGAAGGCGACCTGCCGGACGGTCTGGCAGCAGAGATTATTCGGAACATGCGCCCCGATCTTCAGGCGGCGAGTTACTCAACGGCCTTGATGAAGGGGGCAAGAACCATAGTGGATACCTTGGCCGTGAAATGGAACGTGTCCCTGGAAGGCATAGAAGATCGCCAGTTCGCCTATCGCCAAGAAAAAGCGCCAGAAATCAGCGGCAAAGCTCTGGCTATCTTCGCCGGATTTTTCATTTTGTTTCTGATTTTGATGGCCTTTGCCGCCCGCTCCGCTCGCAGGCGGATGGGAACTACAGCAGGTCGAGTCGCTGGTGAAGCTATTTGGTGGCTGGCTCCACTGATTTTCAATCGAGGGGGCGGCAGCTTCGGCGGCGGGTCATCAGATAGCGGTGGAGGTTGGGGTGGTGGCAGCAGTGACAGTGGCGGCAGCGACTGGGGCGGATTTGGCGGCGGCGAAAGCGGCGGCGGCGGCGCGAGTGATAGTTGGTAGCTTCCGAGGACGTAGGCATCCTTGCCTGTTGTGATTAAAGAGCGATGCTTTGTTTGGGATTTGGAGATAGTCTATGGAAATGAATTTTAACGATTTGGTCAGCCGATTAGCTGATGCTGAGCGCGAGAACCTGGTTTCAGTGATTGTTCATGGTTCAGCGATTGCCGCTCCGGGAAATGCCAAAAAATCAGACTATCAGCTTTTGATCGTCACTCGACAATTGACAGCGGCGAATTTGCGCCACATTCGTTCGGCAGTTCAGTCGTGGACAGCGGCAGGATTTTCCATGCCAACTTTTTTCACCGCCGATGAATTCAGAGCTTCGCTGGATGTTTTTCCAATTGAGTTCCGGCTGATGAAACGCGCTTACAAAGTCCTGCTCGGCCAAGATTTACTGGCCAATGCCGAAATTTCTCTGACGAATCTACGGCTGGAAACCGAATTTGAATTGCGCGGCAAGCTGCTGAGGCTACGCTCGCTTTCGATTCCGGCAAGCGAATCAGCTTCTGACCTGAGCAAATTGATGACCGAAAGCGTGGTCAGCTTCGTTCGGTTTTTGAGGCCAGTGCTGGAATTGCTGGGTGAAGAACCACCGCTCGGACGTTTGGCGACCGTCAAACGTATTGGCGAACGGCTGAAGATTGACTCTGCCCCGTTGGTCAGAGTCCTGCAACTGCGTGACGAGCCAAAAGATTTGATGGAGATCGAAGCGCAAGACCTTTTCTCAAGTTATCTGAATTGCCTGACGCACATCGTCGAGGCAGTGGACAAATTATAGAAAACAAGAAAATACATCGTCCACGAAGGCAGTGGACGGTCTTTCCTAAAAAAAGGAGACCACTAATGGGCAAAGTAGGTTTGATAGTTCTGGGCGCAATCATTCTGTTCGCGCTGATTTTGGGCGGCTGCGGTTTGAGCAGCTACAACGGCCTTGTTACCAAACGCAATGCCGTTGATTCGCAATGGGCGCAGGTCGAAAACCAGATGCAACGCAGAGCCGATTTGATTCCGAATCTGGTCAATACCGTCAAAGGTTACGCCAAGATTGAACAAAGTGTGCTGACCCAAATTGCAGAATCTCAAGCCGTCCTGAAATCAGGTTCGGCTACGCCGGAACAGAAAATGGACGCCGACAACAAAATGACCGGCGCCATGCGCCAGGGAGGATTTTTCGGCGCGGGATTGCCGTTTATGACCATGGTGCAGGCTTATCCGCAGTTGAAATCCGATCAGCAATTCCTGAATTTGCAAAACGAATTGGCTGGAACTGAAAATCGAATGTCGCAAGAACGACGGCTTTACAACAAATCCGTCGAAGATTACCAAAACACCAAACAGAAATTCCCGACCGTAGTCGTCGCCAGCCTGACTGGTTTTGCCGACAAACCCTTCTTCAAAGCCGATGAAGGTGCGAAGACTGTGCCGAAAGTGGAATTTTAGTCTTTACGTCATTAATGCAAAGACGCAAGGTGGCAAGGCCGCAAAGCAACTTTAGCTTCATCAGCAACTCGTGGAGATTTAGGTTTTGTTGCCGACACCATCTTGCGTCTTTGAGCCTTTGTGTCTCTAGCGTTGAAGTTTTCGCTCGTAAGTACTGTGCTACCGAACTTTACGCTTGAACAAGTTCCGAAACAGAGGCTATTATCCCGCTGCTGAACCCCCTGCAACGTGCTCCCCAAAACTGTTAGCTCAATCCTGTTGGAAACCCGTTTGACTGAAAATTTCGTGGGACAAACCGAAATGATGAACTCAAATAAACCAGTCAACGCGCTGACGGTTGACGTGGAAGATTATTTCCAGGTCGAAGCTTTTGCCGATGTAGTTCGACGCGACGATTGGCACAAATGGGAGTCCAGAGTCGAACGAAACACCAACCGACTGTTGGATATGCTGGCCAGCCACAAAATTCATAGCACATTCTTCATTCTGGGTTGGGTGGCCGAGCACGCACCGCAACTGATTCGCCGGATTGCCGCAGCCGGACACGAAATTGCCTGTCACAGTTACCACCATCAGCTTATTCAGTCTCAAACACGTGAGGAGTTCCAGGCTGATCTACGCCGAGCCAGGTTTTTACTGGAAGATATTTCAGGCCAGGAAGTCATAGGCTATCGCGCGCCTACTTATTCAATCACCAAACAAACCTTGTGGGCGCTGGACGTTTTGATCGAAGAAGGCTTTCGTTACGACTCTTCGATCTTTCCGATTCTGCATGACCGATACGGTATCCCCGGCGCTCAACGATTCATTCACTCCATTCGCCGCCAGGCAGGCGAAATCCTGGAATTTCCGCCTTCCAGCATTCGTCTGGCCGGAGTGAACATTCCAATGACCGGCGGCGGATATTTTCGATTGCTGCCTTACCCGGTTTTTCGCTGGGGTTTGCGGCGAATTAACAATCACGAAAACCAACCCGCAATTTTTATGGTTCACGCCTGGGAAGTTGATCCCGAACAGCCGCTAATCCCCGGAACCCGGCTCAACATCTGGCGGCATCGCAATAACCTGAACCAGACTGAATCGCGCCTGAACAAATTGTTGAGAGAGTTTCGCTTCGCGCCGATACGCGATGTGATGCGTTTGAATGAAGAAAAAATCGAAATCGCCGAATTAAGCACGGTCGGCTCAAACCCGGCCTTTGCCCGAATGGATTGA
>JAGNMH010000047.1:0-10684 GCA_017991275.1 Acidobacteriota bacterium | reverse complement strand
GAACAAATTGTTGAGAGAGTTTCGCTTCGCGCCGATACGCGATGTGATGCGTTTGAATGAAGAAAAAATCGAAATCGCCGAATTAAGCACGGTCGGCTCAAACCCGGCCTTTGCCCGAATGGATTGACCCTCTTGAAGTCGCTTTGAAGATTAAACCATACGCCCCGGCTGGCGCTTTACCCTGGGATACCTTTGTCAGCAACCGGCCGCAGGCGAGCATTTGCCACACCAGCGGCTGGCAGCGAGTCGTTGAACAAATCTGGAAACATCGCCAGCACAGTTTGTACGCCGAACTTGATGGCAAAATTACCGGAGTGCTGCCGCTCTTTCACGTTAAAGGCTGGTTCGGTTCGATGCTGGTTTCGACTCCCAATGGAGTTTACGGCGGAGCAATTGCTGACGATTCGGCTTCGCACCAGGCATTGATTGAAGCCGCAAAATCACTGGCCATTAATCTGCAAGTTGATTATCTGGAATTGCGCGACGCCGCCCCAAATAGTTTTGCCACGCCCCGACCTGAGTTCATTAAACAGAGTCTTTATGTCAGCTTCGAGCGGCCAATCGCCAACAACGAAGAAGAGTTGATGCGGAGTTTTCCGCGTGATGTGCGGCGCATGATTCGACTTGGGGAAAAGCACGGCCTGAGTTCTTCGATTGGGCGCACTGAGTTTCTGGATGAGTTTTACGAACTTTACGCGGCCAGCGTCAGGCGATTGGGAACCCCTGTTTTCCCGAAAAAAATGTTCGCTGAATTCTTGCGCCAGTTCCCTGACAGTTCGGACATTCTGGTGATTCGCGACGGCGTGCGAACAGTTGCCGCAGTCATGAGCTTTTATTTCCGCGAAACTGTCATGCCGTATTACTCCGGCGCGAATACGGCTTATCACAACGTAGGCATCAACAACTTCATGTATCGAGAGTTAATGCTGAAGTCTGCTGAGCGCGGTTTCACCCGCTTCGATTTCGGACGCAGCAAACTGGGAACCGGAGCCTGTGAATTCAAACGCGGCTGGCAAATGACTGAGCGCGATTTGCCGTATCAATTCTTTCTGGTTCGCGCCGACAAAATGCCGAACCTGAATCCGACAAATCCCAAATTCAACCTGATGATCGAAAGCTGGAAACGTCTGCCGTTGTGGCTGACAAAGCTGATCGGTCCCAAAATCGTCAGAAATTTTCCTTGAAGATGAAGTTACTTTTCCTCGCCCATCGCATTCCGTATCCGCCAAACAAAGGCGACAAGATTCGTTCGTATCACGAACTGCGCGCGCTGACCGAACGCGGCCATGAAATTCATCTACTGGCTTTTGCCGACCATGTGAACGACCTGGATTATCAAGTTGACTTGGCCAGGCTATGCGCTTCGGTGCGCATCGTCAGGTTAAAAAAGTTTTGGGCCAAGCTGCGTGCTTTGGCGACATTGCTGACTTCCCTGCCGCTGACGTTCGGTTATTTCAATTCGCGGAAAATGCGGCGACTGGTTGAACGCGCAATGCGGCAAACAAACTTCGATGCGATCTTTGTTTATTCATCGGCGATGGCTCAGTACATTCCGGACGATTGGCGTTCGCGGACAATTGTTGATCTGGTGGATGTGGATTCCGAAAAATGGAATGAATATGCCAAACAAACCTCCTGGCCGCATTCCTGGCTTTACGGCGTTGAGGCCCAGCGGTTGAAAGAATTCGAGATGGAAATTGTTGCTCGCTTCGCCAATTCTATTTTGACGACTCGGCGAGAAGCCGATTTGCTCAGCGATTTGGACGAATTTACCCGGCGCGCCCGCGTGCGAATCGTGACCAACGGAGTTGATCTGGATTACTTTCAGCCATGGTCAGATGAGCAGAAGAATGATTCGTACACGAAAGCACACAAAGAAGTCAGGAAGACGGACAGAGGAAGCCTGGCTTTTATTCGTGATACCTCGCGCGACTTCGTGGAAAAAGACTTCCTCAAAGCTCGTGGCATCCCATGCCTGGTTTTCACCGGGGCGATGGATTATTTCGCCAACGTCCAGGCCGTCAAATGGTTCGTTGCCGAAATCCTGCCGCTGATTCGCCAACAGGAACCGCAAACAGAATTTATGATCGTCGGCAGCAATCCAACCACCGAAGTCAACAAACTGACCGAACAGCCAGGCGTCAGAGTCACCGGCACGGTCAATGATATTCGCCCATATCTGCGCGAAGCGACGGTTTGTGTGGTTCCGCTGAAGACTGCGCGCGGAGTTCAAAACAAATTGCTGGAAGCGATGGCCTGCGGCAAAGCAATTGTTGCCACATCAGAGTCCGCCGCTGCCTTGCAAGTCACTGACAAAGAACAATTGTTGATCGCCGATTCCCCGGAGGAATTTGCCGCGGCAGTAATCGAAGCGATACGTGACGAAAACCTGCGCGAAAAGCTTGGCTGGCAAGCGCGCCGCTTTGTCGAAACCGAACACAACTGGCAACCGCTGTTGCTAAAACTGATTGAACTGCTGGAAAACGTTGGCCAGCGCCGAACCGAAACCGAAATCACAAACGTTCGATCAATCATGCGATTCTGACCCCCTCAACTAACAACCATTTACCAATGCTGAAAATTCTGAACATCGTGGGCGCTCGCCCGAACTTTATGAAGACGGCTCCGATCATCGCAGCCATCAATCAGCGTTCTACAGAAACGACCCAAGTTTTAGTTCACACCGGCCAACATTACGACGAAGCCATGTCGGCCTCATTCTTCCGCGATTTGCAGATGCCGCCGCCCGACATCAATCTGGAAGTCGGTTCCGGCACTCACGCTGAACAGACCGCACTGGTCATGCTGGCGCTCGAACCCGTGCTGATAGCCGAAAAACCGAATTGGGTTGTTGTCGTCGGCGATATAAATTCGACTTTGGCGGCGACACTGACAGCGTCAAAGTTGGGTATCAAAGTCGCTCACGTCGAAGCCGGTTTGCGGAGCTTCGACCGGACGATGCCCGAAGAAATCAATCGTCTGCTGACCGACCGAATCAGCGATTTGCTGCTGACTCCCAGCGAAGACGCAGACCGAAATCTGCTGACCGAGGGAATCGCGCCTGAACTAATCGTTCGCGTAGGCAACGTCATGATTGATTCGTTGTTCGCCCAGCTTGAATCGGCAAAGCAGTCGGCGATTCTGGGTAAATTGAATTTGCAGCCAAACAGCTTTGGAGTTCTGACCATTCATCGTCCGGCAAACGTTGATGATGCGAAAACTTTGAAAAAGATATTTGCCGCGCTGACTGAAATTGCCGCCGAACTGCCAATCATCTTTCCGGCTCATCCGCGAACCCAGGCTCGGCTGAAGGAATTCGGCATTACGCCGCCACCATCAGTGAAGCTGACTGAGCCTCTGGGTTATAGAGACTTTTTGCAGTTGTGGAGCAACTCACGGTTGGTGATGACAGACTCCGGCGGCTTGCAGGAAGAAACCACCGCGCTGGGCATTCCCTGCCTGACTTTGCGCGACAACACAGAACGCCCGATTACCGTCGAGCAAGGAACCAATCAAATCGTCGGACGCGAACCGGAAAAAATCATTGCCGCAGTTTTTGAAATTCTGCGCGGCAGTAAAAACCAACAACTGCGAATTCCAGATTTGTGGGATGGCCATGCGGCTGAACGTATCGTTGAAGCTCTGGTGAGATATTGAAACGCGATTGCTGATTGCCGATCAGCAATCAACAATCCGCAATCAATGAAAATCCTGCACGTTTTGGATCATTCGCTGCCTTACTTCAGCGGCTACAGTTTTCGTAGCAACTACATCCTGCACGCCCAGCGGCAATTGGGTTTGGAAGTTTTCGCTGTCACTTCGCCCAAACATGAACAGTTCAACTCGCCAATCGAAACGATTGAAAGCATTGAATATCACCGCGCCGAATGGCCAGCGTTTTCAAAACTCCAGGCCATTCCGATGGCCAGACAGATAGCGACGGTCGCTACGCTGGCAAAAGAAATCAAACGGCTGGCCGTCGAATTGAAAGCCGACGTGATTCACGCGCATTCGCCTTCGCTGTGTGGACTGGCGGCGGCCAAAGCAGCAAAGGTCTTGAACCTGCCAATGGTTTACGAATTGCGTTATTACGAAGAAGACGCTGCGGTTGATCGCGGCAAAACCCGTTACAATTCGCTGCGTTATCGTTTGGGTCAGCGAGCCGAACTTGAATCGCTTCATCAGGCCGACGCAGTCATAACCATCAGCCACGCTTTGCGCGACGATCTGGTTCGCCGAGGCATTTCGACCGATAAGATTTTTGAAGTCCCGAACGGCGTTGACCCAGAAGCTTTCAAACCAACCGAGCCAGACAAAGAACTGGTTGCCAAATATGGCCTGGCTGGCAAACTGGTCATGGGCTTCATCGGTTCTTTTTACTTTTACGAAGGCCTGGAAACTTTGATTGACGCTGTGGCCATCTTGCTGACTAAACGCAGAGACGCAAAGTTGTTACTGGTCGGCGAAGGCGAAGCCGACGCAATGTTGCGGCAACGAATCCCCGAAACTTTGCGTGATCATTTCATCTTCACCGGCAACGTGCCTCACGACGAAGTTCGCCGCTACTATTCAGTGATGGATATTCTGGTTTATCCGCGCAAACGTTCCAGATTGACCGAATTGACCACTCCGCTGAAACCGCTGGAAGCGATGGCCATGGAAAAAGTAGTCGTCGCCAGCGATGTCGGCGGGTTGCGCGAATTGCTGGACAACGGCAACGCCGGTTATCTGGTTGAAGCCGAAAATGCCGAAGCATTGGCCGACCTGTTATTGCGACTGGCTGAAAGCGAAAGCGAACGGCTGGCGATGGCTAAACAGGCGAGAGAGTTTGTCCTTCAGGAAAGAGACTGGCAGCATATCGCCGAAAGATACTTTGCAGCTTATGGTTACGCCCAAAATCAGACTTGAGACAACTTCATCTGAACCCTCGCTTGAAAACTCCATCGAATGGAGCGACAGCCTAATTGGCCACGCTCGCGAGTTGTGGAAGCACAGAGAATTGCTCTGGCTGCTGACCCAGCGAGAGATCAAGGTTCGTTACAAACAATCCGTGCTCGGAGTGGCTTGGGCGGTTTTGCAGCCCTTGTCTTTGATGGTGGTGTTTACGGTTTTCTTTTCGTGGTTCGCCAGGATTGAAAGTGACGGCATTCCTTATCCGTTGTTTTCTTACGCGGCTTTGTTGCCGTGGACGTTCTTTTCAACTTCGCTGTCGTTTGCGATTCCCAGCCTGATTGCCAATTCACACATCATCACCAAGATTTACTTTCCGCGCGAAGTCATTCCGCTGGCGACTGTGCTGGCTGCGTTCGTGGATTTTCTGATAGCGGCGGCAGTCTTCGTCTTGCTGGTCGTGGTTTATCGAATTCCACCAAGCTGGAATCTGTTTTATGTTTTGCCGATAGTGGTAATTCAAATTCTGTTCACCGTCGGTGTCTGTTTGCTGTTATCGGCATTCACGGTGTTGTACCGCGACGTGCGACACACTTTGCCGCTGGTGATTCAAATCTGGATGTTCGTCACGCCCATTCTTTATCCGGCTTCGGTTGTGCCGCAGCGTTGGCGAGCCTGGTATTTTTCTCTGAATCCAATGGCCGCCATCATTGACGGTTACCGCCGGGCGATTTTGCAGCAACAACCGCCGCAATTTAATTACCTGCTGCTGGCAGCCGCGGTTTCGTGCCTGTTGGTTTTGATAGGTTACAAATACTTCAAACATCTGGAACGCGAGTTTGCCGACATTGTCTGAAGAATGAATATCATCACGCTCGACAAAATTTCCAAACGCTACCGACTGAGCCAGCTTGGCGCGCGGTCTTTTCGTGAAGACTTCATGCGTTTGTTCGCTCGCAATGGTTCGGGCGGCACAGATGAATTCTTCGCCCTGCGCGAACTCAGCCTGGAAATCGAATCCGGCGAAGCGGTCGGTTTCATTGGTCCGAACGGTTCCGGCAAAAGCACGATTTTGAAATTACTGGCTAGGATCATTTACCCGACGCACGGCAAAGTCGCCGTGCGAGGTTCAGTGGCTTCGCTGATCGAAGTCGGCGCGGGTTTTCACCCCGAACTGTCAGGCCGCGAAAACATTTTCCTGTACGGTTCGATCATGGGCATGCGCCAGGCCGAGGTGCGCGCCAAGTTCGACCGCATAGTCGAGTTCGCTGAAATCGAACGCTTCATTGACACGCCGGTCAAGCGGTATTCGTCCGGGATGTACGTGCGGCTGGGTTTTGCCGTTGCCGCTCACATCAATCCTCATGTGCTGCTGGTGGATGAAGTGCTGGCTGTCGGCGACGCCTCGTTTCAGAGCAAATGCCTGCAACGCATTGAAGAACTTCGCCGCAGCGGAATGACCATCGTTTTTGTTTCGCACGATATGTCGGCGGTCGAAAGACTGTGCAGCCGGGTCTTCCTGCTGGAACAAGGCCGACTAAAAGCCGAGGGCGTGCCGCGCGAAATCATTCGGCAATATTACAGCTCAGTCGGTTTGGACGCGGAGGCTGCCCGATGAAACTGAGCGTGATTGTCTGCACTCGCAACCGGGCCAGGTCATTGGCAGCAATGCTGGAAAGATTTGCCGGACAAAACTTCGCTGGCAATTACGATTACGAATTGATCGTGGTTGATAACTGCTCCAACGCGGAATTCGGCGAAACGATCGCAGGCTTTGTCTTGCGGCATCCGTTTTTTGCCGGACGGCTGTTCGTGTTGAGGGAAGACCAACCCGGACTTTCGCGCGCGCGCAACCGTGGACTGAAAAAAGCCTCTGGCGAAATCATAGCCTTCACCGACGACGACGTGCTGGTAGCCGAAAACTGGCTGGACGAAATTCACAGTGAGTTCGCTAATCCGAATTTGTTCATGCTCGGCGGGCGGGTTTTGCTGGCGCGCGACACTCTGCAAGACGTTGCGATTTACACTCCCAGCGAACGGCTGGAAACCGCATTCCCCAGCGGAGGCAGCCTGGGTATGGGCGCGAACATGGCTTTTCGACGCGAAGTCTTTGACCGCGTTGGAATGTTTGACGTTCGATTGGGCGCGGGAACTTTTTTTGCGGGCGGCGAAGACATAGAGCTTTTTTACCGCGCGCTGAAAGCCGGGTACAAATTCGTTTACGCGCCGAACGTGTTGGTTCATCACGACCACGACCGCGAAACTCCTGAGCAGGCTTGCCGATTGATTTACGGTTACGGAAAAGCAAACGCCGCTTACATCATCAAACACGTTTTGCGCGGCGATCTTTACGCAATGCGAATGCTTTATTGGCTGATTCGCACTTTGCCCAGACGCTGGCGCGAGCAGGATGCCGACGCAGTGAACACCATTCCACGCCAGCGAGCACAAGTTCGCGGAACCTTGATTGGCTTGCTGACTTCGCCGTTGGCGATGCTGGTCAATCGCACCGAATAGCCCGACACCAAAATCCAATGAACCAGGAAAATATCGCCGCCTGGCGCGAAGCTTTGCTTCTGCCCGGCGAATCAGATTTGATCGAAAGTTCCTTGCGCGAACTGGCGGAGTTTTACGGCATCAGCCGCCAGCAGGCTCTAAAACAATGCGAAAGCGCGCTGGCTGATTCAAAGCGCGAATGGGAATCCGGTCAACGCCGCACCCCGGATGAAGTCAAAAATTTTTATCGCACAACTCAGAGCTATGTCTTTGAACACGTCTGGTGGCACGCAACCGACCTGGCCACGAACTCAATCAACGTCGAACTTTTGAAATACGCCCAAAGCCTGGAAGCAAAACGGTATCTGGATTTTGGCTCTGGCGTTGGCTCGAACGCGGTTCTTTTTGCTCTTCACGGTTTCAAGATCACGCTGGCCGACATTTCTCCGGCGATGCTGGAATTTGCTCGTTGGCGATTGCAGCGACGCAAAATCGAAGCGGAACTAATTGACCTGAACCAGTCGCAATTGCCTGACGAGCATTTTGACTTTGTGACGGCGGTTGACGTCTTTGAACATCTGCCCCAGCCCGAAAACGAATTGCGACAGATCAATCGAACTTTGCGAGTTGGCGGGGAATTGGCTTTTAACTGCCAGACGGGCGAAGACGATGACAGGCCAATGCATGTGCTGAAAAGCAGCAGACAGATTTGGCAGGCGTTGCGCGGTTGTGGATTTCGTCAGGTTGAATCGGCGGCTTTGCGGCAGTTTGGTTTTTCCACGGCTCGACGAGTTCGACAAAATTCTCTGGCGAATCACTGGTACGCGCTTTACGACCGGGCGCGATTCAGCAAAGTTTTTATGACCGAAGAAGACCGTCAAAATGGAAAACGCCGCGCGCCGCATCCGCAGCAGATTTACTTCGAACGCATTGAAAAATTATTGCAGCCTGAAATGTTCTGGCTGGACGTTGGTTGTGGGCGACAGCTTGTGCCGCGCTGGATGGCCGGCGGCGAAGCGATTGAAGCTAAACTGCGCTCCACGGCAAAGCTGATTGTAGGTGTTGATCCTGACATTGCCGCGCTGGGCGACAATCGTTCCTGCCACGCGCGGCTGAAAACGGATTCGGCAAAACTGCCATTTGCTGACAGCAGCTTTGATCTTGTGACCGCGAACATGGTTTTCGAACACGTAGAGGCTCCGTTGGAATTGCTGACGGAAATTCGCCGCGTGTTGAAACCCGGCGGGCGATTGATTGTGTTGACTCCAAACTGGCTGGACATTGTTTCGCTGGCGGCCAGCGCGATTCCAAACCGCTTGCATCCGGCAATTGTTTCGCGCATTGAAACCAGAAGCCGGGCGGAAGTATATCCAACGTATTTTCGGCTCAATCGCCCAGGCGCGGTCGGATCACTTCTGCAAGAAACCGGATTCAAGCAGTTTTGCATTGAGTTGCTGGAACACCCTGACGCTTATTCGCACGTGCCCGTCGTGGCGCGAATTGAAAACTCCTGGCATCGCCTGGCCAGTCGCTGGCCTGCTTTGCGCGGCGTGTTGCTGATCGAAGGCGAGTAAGGTTTCTCAGCGAACAATCAACTTTCCTTTCAACATATTCATTCCACAGGCAAAGGTGAATTCGCCGGATTTCTGCGGCGTGAATTCGATGCTGACCGGTTGATTCAACGGCAACGGGCGGCGAATGCCCAAATCTGGAAATTCGATTTCAGTGCCACAGGTCGCTTCGGCTTTGCGCGTGAAGATCAACCGCGCAGGAATATCTCGCCGCAATTTGATGCTGGGCGGATCGTAGCCTTTTTCCGTCAAGGCGATGCTGATGGTTTGGAGGTTGGGTTTGCCTGAAGACGACGAAACCATTTCATTCATCCTGGGTTCGTTGGCAGTCACAGGATTTCCGGTGGCCGTCAGTTGCGCTGGATTGCGTTTCAGGCTTTCGGCGCGCAACAGAAAACTGCCTTCGGACACAATCTGATTGCCCGGCGAAATTCCGCTGGCTATCGCCACAAACCCATTTGCTTCAGCGCCAGCCGTGACGTTGCGCTGCACAAAGGCGCCGGACTTGTCGGCGGCGATGTACACAACCTGTTTGTCGCCTATGAACTGCAACGCCGAACGCGGCACAACGACGGCAGCCTGAGATGCCGACGAAACGGTTCCGCCAAAATTCAGGTCCACGAACATTCCCAGCCTCAGCATTTCACCCGGATTTCCCACTTCAACACGAACCTGCGCCGTGCGAGTTTGCGGTTCGACGCGCGGATCAATGTACGAAACGCTCCCCTTGAAAGTCCTGCCGGGATAAGCGGGCGCGGTTATGATTGCGGGCGAGCCTATCCTTACTGTCGCAAAGTCTTTTTCGTAAATCTGGCCAACCACCCAAACCTTCGACAAGTCGGTAACGCGGAACAGCTCCTTGCCGGTCATGACAACTTCGCCGACGTTGACCGTGCGGCTGAGCACAGAACCTGACGACGGAGCTTCGACAACGACCAGCGACGAAACCTGCCCGGCTCGGTTCATTTCTTCAATTTTCTGAGTCGTCATTCCCAACAGCAGCAATCTTTGCTGTATCGCGGAAAGATTCGCCTGTTCGGTTTTGTATTCGGCGGATGCCTGTTCAAACTCTTCGCGGCTGGCCGCGCCAATTTCCACCAGCTTTTCGATTCGCCTGTAATGGTGATGATGCCGTTCGATCTCCGCCTGCATTTTCAGATAACTGGACTGGGCTTCGGACAACTCCGTGCTGAAGATAACGGCCAGCTTTTGGCCGCGTGCGACTTTGTCGCCAAGCTCTGCGTTGACTTCGCGCACAATGCCGCCGGTGATTGGCAACACGGGAACTTCTTTGTAAGCGTTCGGCTGGACTGTCCCCGTTGTCCGCAACCCGTCGCCGTTTGCCGAAGCTCCAGTCGAAGCGGTTGCCGATTCAATTTTCAATTGTGCATTGGCCAGTTTGTCCGGCGGAATTTCAATAATTTGGTCGCCCGGTTGCGGGACAAAGCCAGTGCCCGGACTGGAACTTGAATCGGCAAAATCCCCAGACGGTTCAGGCACGGGGCGTCCGACAATCGAATTTTGTTTCGTTCCGCGAACCAGGAAAAAAGTTGCTGCGGCTGCAACCAAGATCAAAGCGATGGCAGCCACCAGCCAGCGGCGACGTATTGAAATAGATGGTTGAGGGTTGTTCGTCTGAATTTCCATTTTCATTTCCCCTTCAAGTCTGTGCCCTTCAAGTCTGTGCCCCTCAAGTCTGTGCCCTTCAAGTCTGTGCCCTTCAAGTC
>JAGNMH010000640.1 GCA_017991275.1 Acidobacteriota bacterium | reverse complement strand
CGGTGGAGGCCCGCCTCCAGGTGGCGGTGTCCCTCCGGGTGGTGGCCCACCTCCTGGTGGTGGACGTGGCCCAGGTGGGCAGGGCGGACGTGGCCCGGGTGGCGGTGGCCTGATGTTTAGCCACGATGAATATTATCTGGCGCTGCTTGGCGCGCCTTCGTTGACTGAGCCGTGGATGATTCAGTTCGGCGGCCATCATCTGGCGATCAATGTGACGGTCGTCGGCAAGAGCAATGTTCTCACGCCCAGTCTGCCTTGTGCGCAACCTGGCACCTACAAGTTGAACGGCGAGACTGTGCGACCGCTGGGGCGTGAATTAGACAAAGGCTTGGTGCTGATCAACGCGCTCGACGCCGCACAGCAAAAGCAGGCGATTTTGCCATATCAGATGGGTGATATGGTGTTGGGAGCAGGCGAAGACGGCAAGACAATTCAACCCGAAGGCATCAAGGTTTCGGCGCTCAATGCCGCTCAGCAAGCAAAGCTGTGGGATGTCGTTTACGAATGGGTTGGCATTCTGAACGACGAAGCGGCGACGGCGAAGATGAACGAGATCAAAGCCAATTTGAACGAGACCTGGTTTGCGTGGAGCGGGGCGACGACGCCGGGCAGCGGAGCTTATTACCGCATTCAAGGCCCAACGTTGTTGATTGAATTCTCGCCGCAAAGAGGCGACACGGAACACATTCACACGATTTACCGCGACCCAACCAACGATTACGGCGCGCGCCTCACGAAACGCTAAGGTGACGAAGCGATGAAACGGTTATTTCTGTGTTTGCTCAGCGCGTGTGCCTTGCACCTGACGGTGTCGGCACACGTGCTGGATCAGTATTTACAAGTGGCGCGAATTGCGCTCGCGACTGATGGCATTCGCATCGAATTGCGATTGGTTCCCGGTGTGCAAGTGGCCGATCGAGTCTTTGCGTTGATGGATGTGGATGGCGATGGGGAAATTTTGCACACCGAAGAGCAGGCTTATGCTCGGCGAGTGTTGCAGGATGTCACACTTGAAGTGGATGGGCGGCGCGTGCCGCTGGTGCTGACCGGCATTCAATTTCCATCGCGGCGCGAAATGAGCGAAGGAACCGGCGAGATTCGCCTTGCTCTTTCAGCCGAAGCTGCGTTGGGTGCGGCTGGCGAACACCAACTTTCTTTCCGCAACGACCATCTGCCCGAACTCGGCGTTTACCTTGCCAACGCTCTGGTTCCGGCAACAAATGAAATCAAAATCACACGACAGGAACGCGACGCTCTGCAACACGGGTTGCGAATCAATTTTCACTCGACGCCTGCCGCCACGCATGGACGTCCGTCCTGGATCGGTGCAATCATATTTTGTCTTTGCCTGGCACTGCTGTTGCTGGTGTGGAAACGGCTCCGCGATTTCAGTTTCGGGCAGCGCAAACTTTTTCTTGAGCGCAGGCAGCCATCGGTCAATACCTTGCCGATCAACATCGAATAACCGACAGGTGAGCCAGGAAGGAGCGAACAATGAAAAAGCGATATGTCTTATCCATTCTCGCAGTGGTGTTAATCGCCGGTTGTATCGCCGGTTTTATCTGGGGACGCAGAAAAGAGGGACCCAGCGGACCCACTCCCGACGAGATGGTCAAAGAGTTGCTCGAATTCGACAGAAACAGTGACGGTCAGCTCAGCCCGGACGAAGTGCCCGAACGCATGCAGGGATTGTTTGCGCGCGGCGATGCAAATAAAGACGGCGTATTGAGCCAGGACGAACTGCTCAAGCTGGCCCAGGCGCAGAGCGACGCTGCACGGCGCAACGAACACAGTGATCGGCACGAAGGAAACCGCCGTTGAGCCGTCATCCGACCAATCAATAACTGCTCCGAGATTTAACGCATGAGAAAAACCATTCCGTTTATCCTTTTGTCTATCCTGGTTGGCTTCAGCGGATTGGTTGAAGCTGCACGCCAGCAATATCAAAAGTTTCTGCCAAGCGAAAAAGCAAGCGCCTCAACTGCCCCGGCTAAGGGCGTCATGCTGATGAACCGGATTGCCCCTTCGGCTTCCGAACTTTACGTTGCCAATGCGGACGGGACGAATGAACGCAAACTCCTGGCGGACTCCGCGTATGACTATCACGCTTCGTATTCATCAGATGGAAAGTGGATTGTGTTCACGTCCGAGCGCAATGGTGACGGTCAGGCTGATCTTTACCGAGTTCACACTGACGGGACTGGATTGGAACGACTGACGGACAGTCCGGCGGTGGACGACCAGGGGGCATTATCACCGGACGGGACGCAGCTTGCTTTCGTTTCCAGCCGCATTACCTACAAAGCCAACATCTGGATTCTCGATCTCAAAACGCGGCGATTGCGCAATCTGACGGGACAGCCGGGGTTGCAGGGAGACCCGCTTAAACCGAATGCATTCTTACGACCGTCGTGGTCGCCCGATGGCAAATGGATCGCGTTTTCCTCTGACCGCAATACCGAATGGAAAGGGCATAGCAATGGCAGAGGGTGGGAGCATGTTCAGGAACTGAGCATTTACATCGTCCGTCCCGACGGCAAAGGACTGCGCCGGATTTCGCAGCCCGGCATTTCGGCGGGCGCGCCGAAATGGTCGCCTGATGGCAAACAGCTTGTGTTTTATGAAATCCCGGTCGAACAAACCTGGAAGGCGCACTGGCCGGGCGTTGCTGCAACGACGACTTCACAGATTGTCTCGGTCAACGTAACGACGGGCGAGCGGATTGAGCGCACAGCCGGGCCGGGCTTGAAAGTCGCCCCTCAGTTTTTGACTGCGGATACGATTGGCTATCTTGTCAAAGCCGGGCCGAATGAAGGACTTGCCTATACCGGCGGAACGGTTGCGGTAAAACGAAAGCTACGCTCGCCCGCTTGGTCGCCTGATGGCAAGACCGTGATTTATGAGCAAGTGAGTTTCAAACCCAGGCCGCAAAATAAGCTGCTTTATAGTTGGGATGCCAATTATGAATACCGCTATACCGACGTGTTCCCCAGCTTTTCCAAAGACGGCAAATTGCTGCTCACCGACAAGAATGTGGATTCCTCGATTGCCATTATGGACGCGGACGGCTCGAATAAATTTCGTCCCTTTCAAGCGCAGGGCGGCTCGGCCTTTGCGCCAAGCTGGTCGCCTGACGGGCAGTGGATCGTGTTTGGGTTCGGCGGATTTTTACAGGATCGCTATCAGAAACCTGCGAAGGTGATGATGGTGCGCAGGGATGGAACCGGCGTGCAGGAACTCACCAGCGGTGAGCCAAATGCCGGATTCCCCAGCTATTCACCCGATGGAAAACAGATTGTTTATCGGGTTTGGGGTGAGAAAGAAACAGGCTTGCGCATTATGAATCTGGCAACCCGTGCCGTGCGGGTACTCACTACGGAATACGACAATGTGCCGTACTGGTCGCCAACTGATGAACGCATTGTGTTCACCCGCAAGGCCAATGACAACTTCGACATCTTCACCATCCGGCCTGACGGCTCCGAACTGCGCCGCCTGACAACTTTGCCCTCCAATGATGGACACGCGGTGTGGAGTGGCGATGGCAAACATATCCTATGGAGCAGCGGGCAAACTGGCTGGAAGGATGAAGCCGCGCACTATGACAATACATTTCAGCCTTATGCAGCCATTTTCATGATGAAAGCGGATGGCACAGAGAAGCGACAAATTACAGACAGCCTCTGGGAGGATTCAATGCCGTGTTTTGTTCCGTGAACACTCAATAACATTGGGGCCGTGGCTGATGGATGCCAGCAACTCTCAGTTTGACTGTACCGTAGGTTGTACAACCTGTGGGATTGTGACAGGAGACGGCTTGCGTGCCATCGAAATCACACAAAAGTCAGACTCCGCAGGTTGGACAAACTACGGTACGCATGCCGGTCATCGCCAAACTGAAAATTGCTGGATGGATGCTTCGGCAATTTTGATAACACTGAT
>JAGNMH010000639.1 GCA_017991275.1 Acidobacteriota bacterium | reverse complement strand
CTACACTGGCGGCGCGCATGGAGGCTCGGCTTCTACTACGTTCAATTACGACTTGAACTCCGGGCGGATGCTGAAACTGGCTGACCTGTTCCAACCGAATTCCGCGTACCTAAAAACGATTTCGGCATATTGCATCACCTCGCTAACCAAAGAGCTTGGCGACGTGGATGCCGAATGGTTACGCACCGGAGCCGGCCCGAAAGCTGAAAATTACAAAAGCTGGAACGTCACGCCAGACGGAT
This sequence comes from Acidobacteriota bacterium, assembly GCA_017991275.1. Taxonomy (GTDB): domain Bacteria; phylum Acidobacteriota; class Blastocatellia; order RBC074; family RBC074; genus RBC074. The sequence continues at coordinate 3,701 of JAGNMH010000639.1, read as the reverse complement.
TGCAATTCACTTTTGACGCTTATCAGGTTGCCGCATACGCCTTCGGGCCTCAGGAAGTTATAGTTCCCTACTCTGCGCTAAAAGCTGTCATCAAGCCGGATGGCCCGCTGTCTGCCTTCATCAAATGACCAGGAGCATCAATGCCGACCCGCATCGAGCCAAAACTCATCACGGCTTTCCGCGAAGGCTACACCAGAAAACAATTCACCTCCGACCTGATTGCCGGCGTCATTGTCGGCATCGTCGCTTTGCCGCTGGCGATTGCGTTTGCCATTGCTTCAGGCGTCAAGCCTGAACAAGGACTTTACACGGCTGTCGTTGCTGGTTTTGTGATTGGCGCGCTGGGCGGAACGCGAGCGCAAATCAGCGGCCCGACCGGCGCCTTCATCGTCATCATTTACGGCATAGTCCATCAATACGGTTACGACGGATTGGCTGTGGCGACAATCATCGCCGGATTCATTCTGGTGGCGATGGGCTTGTTACGAATGGGCGCGTTTCTGAAGTTCATCCCTTATCCGGTGACGGTTGGTTTCACCACGGGAATCGCGCTGATCATTTTCTCCGGCCAGGTCAGAGACTTTTTCGGATTGCGGATGGAAAGCGTCCCTGCGGATTTCGTCGAAAAGTGGACGGCTTACTTTCACTCTGCCGCCACAGTGAATTGGCAAGCCTTGGCTGTCGGCGCAGCTTCGTTAGCGATTGTCTTCCTGTGGCCGCGCATCACGCCCAAAGTTCCCGGTTCGCTGGTGGCAATTGTTGTGGTGACAGCAACCGTTCACCTGCTCAGCCTGAATGTCGAAACCATCGGCAGCCGGTTTGGGGAAGTTCCAAACACTTTGCCTGCGCCGCACTTCCCTCACCTGACCTGGGGATTGATCACCAAGATGTTTTCGCCTGCCATCACGATTGCCCTACTGGCTGCGATTGAATCCTTGCTGGCTGCGGTCGTTGCCGATGGAATGATGGGAACTCGTCACCGGTCAAACATGGAATTGATAGCTCAAGGCATAGGCAACATCGTCTCGCCGATCTTTCAAGGCATTCCGGCCACCGGCGCAATTGCTCGCACGGCAACAAATATCAAAAGCGGAGGGCGAACTCCGATTGCCGCGATCATTCACTCAGTGACGTTGTTGCTGATTATGCTGTTTTTCGGCAAGTGGGCGGCGTTGATTCCCATGCCCACGCTGGCGGCAATTCTGATTTTCGTCTCGTACAACATGAGCGAATATCACGCCTTTCTGAAACTGCTGAAAAGCCCGAAAAGTGATGTGGCAGTGCTGTTGGTGACTTTTTTGCTAACGGTTCTGATTGACCTGACGGTCGCGATTCAGGTTGGCGTAGTGCTGGCCGCGTTCCTGTTTATGCAGCGAATGTCCGAAGTCTCCCAGGTCAGCTCGATGACTGAAAGCCCAGGTGAAGATGAGGAAGAAGACCAAGATAACTCGCGCTCAATTTCAAAACGCAACGTGCCTCCAGGCGTAGAAGTCTTTGAAGTTTACGGCTCGCTCTTTTTCGGAGCGATCGAACGCTTCAAAGACGCAATGCGCCGCGTCGAGAAAAAGCCCCAAGTTCTGATCATCCGAATGCGAATGGTTCCGGCCATTGATGCCACAGGCTTGCAGGTACTGGAGGACGTTCTGGAACGAACTCGACGCGAAAATGGTTCGTTGATGCTGACTGGCGTTGCCGAACAGCCATTGGCAGCGATGGAACGATCCGGGTTTCTGAAAAGGCTTGGCCGTGAAAACGTGTTTGAAAGCATTGACGATGCGTTGGCTATAGCCCGGCAAATGATCGGGCTAAACGACAATTCGAAATGAACTGTTTCTTCAATCCGCGTTGACCGTTGACGTTATCTGAACTGGTTCGCGTTTGGTCAGGCTCCAACGCATAAACGGTTTTTCGGCCAGGATGAACAGCACGGCGCAAAGAACAAGCATCGCTGGAACGATCAGCAAACACATCCACAGAAAATCCGTCGTGGCTGACAGCGTCGCGACTGACAGCGATTTCATATCCCAGAACATTCTGGAAATGATGCTGACGTGATAAAGGTAAATCGTGTAACACATCCCGCCCGTGATCACGATCCACCGCCAGTTGATAATTCGATTGGAGATTTTTCCAAGACAGAATCCGGCATACATTCCAGCCACAACCAACGGCAGCAAAAAGTATGTGTGGCCGAACGCCCACAGCGTAAAGAGGATGAACGCCGCGCAAGCCAACGTAATCAAATCCCAGGCATAGCTTTTCTGTTTTATCCGCTCGGCATTGTTCAGATAAAAATCCGCCAGCAAAAATCCCGCCAAAAAGTAATGCAGGAAGTTGAACAGCGTCAGCCGCAATCGCGCCGAGCCAAGTGGGTAAATGAACTCTTGCGAAAAGATACCAAACGCCAGAATCAATCCAATCAAACATAGCCGCCGTTTGCGCGCGTCGGAGATTCTGAACAGCCGCACCAGAAACGGCACGAAGATGTAAAACTGAATTTCTACCTCCAGCGACCAGGCGACTCCGTTGACCAGACTTTCGCGGCCAAACACAAATCCGTGAACGTAAAACACACTGGCAATCAGGTTTGGAATCAGGCCGACGAATTCCTTTTTATCCACCCAAAGCATGACAAACAGCAGCAACAAACAAATGACGTAAGGCGGTTCGATGCGCGTCAGCCGGCGCAGGTAATACCCCGTCAGATTGGGCGCGGGCAGATTATTGAACGCCCGTTTGGCAAACGGCAGAGCCAGAATGAATCCGCTGATGACGAAAAACAGGTTGACTCCGAAATGCCCGCAATACGCAAACGGGACCATCCACGATTGATTGGCGGCGGCGAACCAGTCGCTGGCTGTCCAAATCCGTTCGACACGCCCGACGGTCGGCAGGTAAACAGACATCAAGTGATGAAAGACTACGACGGAAATGGCTATAAATCTCAGACCGTCAACTTCGGCGATGACTTCTCCAGTCGAAGTCACTCGCGAAAGTTTATCGGCCAGCCAATCGTTAGACGAACGCAGAAACTGCTTTACGGGGCGGGGTGATTCTTTCATCTGCTCTCTGGTATTTTCTTGTCGTCTGGGAAACAGTGACGAAGAGTAACAGCAGATTTCCACCGTGACAAATTTGAATAAGCACGTAGTACCGGAAGGTTTCGGCAGTCACGCCCATTCCGCCTGAAGGCGTCACTACGAACTTTGGAGCGCAACCATGATTCACCTGCAAACAATCGGTTTGAAACCGTCAGCCAAAAAACAATCCGGCTTTCCGTTCACTCTGCCGTTGGTGCAAAACCTGGGCGAGATTGAAATGCGCTCGCCGGTTGCTTTCTTTGTTGGCGAAAACGGTTCCGGCAAATCCACCTTGATCGAATCCATCGCCGCCGCGGTCAACTTGCCGGCCGTTGGCGCTGAAGACATCGCTCGCGACAAAAGCCTCAATAACGCGCGCGCTTTGGGTAAGCAGCTAAAGCTCGGCTGGCAACACAAAACTCATCGTGGATTTTTTCTGCGCGCAGAAGACTTCTTCAGCTTCGCCAAACGATTGCAGACCATGCAAGCGGAGCTTCAGGAAATGGCCGACGAGTTTGAAAACGAATACACCGGTTATGCGTTGGGATTGGCGAAAGGCGCGGCACTGGGCCAACGTCAGGCTTTGATCGAACGTTACGGCGAAAACCTGGACGCCAACTC
>JAGNMH010000638.1 GCA_017991275.1 Acidobacteriota bacterium | reverse complement strand
CGTCCGTTGTGGATGGCTCGCGCGGACGTTCCGCTGGGAAAAGACAAAGGCTCGTTGCAATTGGTCTGGGTTCCCTACTTCGCGCCTTCGCGTTTGCCAGGAGCCGAAAACGAGTTCGGCGTTGGCAGCAGTTTCGGACTTGGCCTGATCGGAGCAGCTCAGAGCGGCAGCGGTCTTCCGCCATTCAATACTCGCGTCGAAGCCACGGATCGCCCTGCTTACAAATTGAAATCTTCGCAAGGAGGCGCACGTTACCGGCGCAGCGTCGGCAGTTGGGATTTAACCGTCAATTACTTTTACGGCTGGGAAGACACGCCGACCAGTTACATTTACGGCGTCGAAAATTCACTGATAAACTTGCCGCCGACCGTCATCTTCAAACCAAAATATGACCGCAAAGAAGTCTTTGGCGGAACGGCTGTGACGAATTTCGGCTCAGTGGTTTTGCGAATGGAGGCAGGTTGGAATCGAAACAAACCAGCAGCCGTAACCGATTTTCCGCCCAAAACAGGTTTTGAAAAGTTCGGCCAGTTTTCAGGCGTCACGGGCGTGGATTGGTCTGCCAAAACCTGGCTGTGGGTCAGCGGGCAATACTTTTTTCAATCGGTGAACGCTCCGCAAAGCCGGTTGCTGTTTCCGCGAAACAATCATCTGGCTTCGATTTACTTCAGAACTAACTTCTTGCGTGACACGCTCAGACCGGAGTTTTTTGTGCTGACAGGATTGAACCAGCGGCAGTTCATGGTTCGGCCAAAGCTGACAAAAACCTTCGGCGATCATTGGAGCGTAGGCGTCAGCGCGGATTTTCTTGGAGGCAAACAGACGAATATCTTCGGCTTCTTCGATTCACGAGACCGAGTTGTTTTCGAGTTGAAGTGGATGAAGTGAGCATCCCCGTAACTCACAAACACTTTTTTTAGGAGGAAACCACTGTGGATATAAATCAAATCACGAATTCGATAACCACCATAGCAATGGCTGTGGGGCTGAAAATTCTGGCGGCTTTTGTGCTTTACATGATTGGCCGCTGGCTGATCAGCCTGGTCGTCAAAATCATGCATCGCGCCCTGGAAGCCCAACACGTTGACGCCACGATTCAACGTTATCTGGGCAACATCATCTCCGTCACTTTGAACATCGCGCTGGTCATAGCAATTCTTGGCTACTTTGGCGTGGAAACAACCACCTTTGCCGCCCTGCTGGCGGGTGCCGGAATTGCAATTGGCGCAGCCTGGGGAGGTTTGCTGACCAACTTTGCCGCCGGAGCTTTTCTGGTGGTATTGCGTCCATACAAAGTCGGAGATTTCATCACCGGCGGAGGCGTCACAGGCACGGTCAAGGAAATCGGCTTGTTCGTGACAACCATTTTGACTCCCGACAATGTGCAAACCTTCGTCGGCAACAACAAAATCTTTGCCGACAACATTCAGAACTACTCGGCTAATCCATTCCGCCGTGTTGACCTGGTCGCTCAACTCAATCACACGGTTGACCATAACGACGCGATCAGCAAATTAAAGGAAAAGCTTGGAAACATACCGAACGTGGTTGCCGAACCTGCGCCGGACGTGGAGATATTAGATTTCAATTTGGCCGGGCCGGTGTTGTGCGTTCGACCTTATTGCCACACGGATCATTACTGGCAGGTCTACTTCGACACCAACAAACTGATCCGAGAAACATTCGGCGCAGCCGGATACCCGACGCCGGAAAAACATTACGCCATGCGAAATATCAGCTAACCAATGCTTTCTGCCTGAGCCTGTGTTCACAGGCTCAGGCAGAATTTTTGGCTTGTGTGTTCCAAATGACCTGAGACGACTTTGCCAGCCTATTGAAAATTGATTAAGCTGCCCAAGCTTTCAAAAGCTTTCAAAATCCAACATAGATCAAGGCTTACGATGAATTCACCGGTCACTCCAGTCACTCCCAAAGACGCGGCGGCGATGATTCTGTTGCGCGATCCCGAAGACCCAAAGGTTTTCTGGGTCAAACGGGCGCGAACTCTGCGTTTTATGGGCAGCTACCATGCCTTTCCTGGAGGTCAGCGCGATGCCAGTGACCACGAAATCCTGATTGAAAACATTCCGCACTCGGACGACGAGATGACCGCCGTGATGCGAGTCGCCGCCATACGCGAAATCTTTGAGGAAACCGGAGCGTTGATCGCTCGCGGAGCCGAGCGGCTTTCGGCAGAACGTCGCGCCGAATTGCGAGCCGAATTCGCCGCCGACAAAATCAGTTTCAAGGACGTGCTGGACAGCGAAGGTCTGACGCTCGATGCCGGTTTGTTGACCGAATTGCCTGGCTGGGTGACACCCGCTTCTTCGCCCAGACGTTACAACACACGGTTCTTTGCCGCCTGGCTGCCCGAAGGCCAGGAAACTGAAATCATTCCCGGCGAACTGGAAACTGGCGAATGGTTGCGCCCGATTGAAGCCATTCAAAAATGGATTGATGGCAACTGTTTAATCGTTACGCCTATAACTTCGGTCATTCACGCATTGGCCGAAGGCATTCACGATTTCGCCGAACGTTTGCAAAGCGTGCCGCAATCCGAGCGCGACCATTCGGAAAACCGAATCGAAATGCGTAAAGGATTTTTCCTTTGCCCGCTGCGCACGCCTACGATTCCGCCGGCTACGCATACGAATTGTTTTCTGGTCGGCGGCGACGAAATGGTGATTATTGATCCCGGCTCGCCTTACCCCGATCAACAAGCGGTGCTGGACGAAGTCATCCAAAGATTCATAGGTCAAGGTCGCCGCATGCGCGAAATCATCATCACGCATCTGCACCCAGATCACATCGGCGGAGTCAATCATCTGGTCAAAAAGTTCAACCTTCCGGTTGCCACTCATCGCCAAACCGCCGAAGCGATTGGAGATGAGATCAAAGTTGATCGTTTGATTGAAGACAATGAATTGATCGAACTCAACGAACAGACCACTGGCTTAAGTTGGCGATTGCGAGCAATGTGGACGCCCGGACACGCACGCGGTCATTTGAGCTTTTACGAAGAACGCACAGGAACTTTGCTGACCGGCGATTGTGTCGTAGGTTTCGGCACGGTCGTCATCGCTCCGCCTGAAGGCAACATGAAAGATTATCTGGCGTCGTTGCAGCGGTATCTTGACTTGCCGAAGCTGACGGCGTTGATGCCCGGACACGGCCCTGTGCTGGCCGATACGCGCGGCAAAATCGAAGAGTACATCGCCCATCGGCTGGCGCGCGAAGAAATGATCGTCAAGGCAATGGCCGCCGGTGCTCGAACCGCAGCGCAGATTGTCACAACTGTTTACACAGACACGCCAGCGGCAATGCATCAACTGGCGGAGCTTTCAGTTCGCGCCCATCTGGAAAAACTGGTGGCCGATGGCCGCGTCCGTATCGAAACAGATAACGAATTCACTCTCGAAGTGTAACTGCTATCCCCATCGAATGATTTGGCATTGAATGAAACATATAGATAACGGAACAAACGGAAATAACGAAAGAAACGGAAAAGATGTAAGTGAAGATTCCGCCTGTTCTGTTATTTCCGTTTATTCCGTTATCTTCCTGACCATTCCTGAGCAGTTGCTTTGCAGTTTGAGCTTTCACAACTTCAGCCCGAATCAATGACTATTCTCTATTCATTTTTAGCACTTCTGGCAGGTCTTGGGCTTGGCTTTGGGTTCCGCCGATGGCAGGAGCGAAAGGCCGATCAATTGGCTTTGCCCAATCAGGCAGGCGAATCAGGCCCGCTGTACAAGATCGCCGAATCGCTTCAAGGTTATTTTGACCAGAGCGCCCATCCCAAAGACCTGACGACTCACCCGGAGTTCGAGCGCGGCGTGAAGCTGTTGCTGGCGGATAAGTATTCGTCCGCCGACCTGCTGAATTACACAGCCGGAACCAATGGAATCATCTGCTGCATGGCTCTGGAAGCGATGGCCAAGCGCGG
>JAGNMH010000637.1 GCA_017991275.1 Acidobacteriota bacterium | reverse complement strand
CCGGCGCAGGGCATCTTTTTTATGGGCGCGCATCTGGCCGGAGGACTGACTCCGCTGTTGGTGACGGCGATGCTTGCGTGGATGCACTGGCGATGGGTGTTCATCATCTTTGGAGCAGTCGGGTTTGTGTGGGCGGCGGTCTGGTTCTGGTGGTTTCGGGACGAACCGGAACAGCATAAAGCCGTTTCGCCTGCTGAGCTTGCGCATATTCAGCGCGGACGCGGCAAAGTTACGTCGCATCATCTCAGCGCTGCGGCCTGGAAAAGCATCCTGACCAATCGCAGCTTGCTGGCGCTCTGCCTGGCTTACTTTACGCAAACTTACGGGTTTTACTTTTTCATTACGTGGATGCCGACCTATTTGGAGAATGCGCGCGGGTTTACTTCGACAATGCTGGGAGTGATGGCGGGTCTGCCGTTGGTGATGAGCGCGGCGGCGGATTTGTTCGGCGGGCTGACGACGGATTGGGCTACGAAACGATTCGGCTTGCGCGTGGGGCGTTGCGGAGTTGGCAGCATCTGTTATCTGGTGGCTGGCGTATTGTTGATTGTGGGGACGGCAACACAGCACAACATTCTGGCGGTCGTGCTGATTTCATTGGCGCTGGCTTCGTCAAATTTTTTGCTCGGCGCAAGCTGGAGCGCCTGCACGGACATCGCTGGCGACCACGCGGGAACTGTCAGCGCGTGCATGAACACGGCTGGACAGATCGGCGGTTTTCTCAGCCCGATTGTGGCCGCGCTGTTTGTTGAAAAGTTGGGCAGTTGGTCTGCGCCGTTGTATGTGTGCGGCTCGCTCTATTTTGTTGGCGCAGCGTGTTGGTGGCTGGTGAATCCGCAACGGCCAATTGTGATTCAGGACTGATCTTGGAGTGCTACGCCTTTGGCGTAGCCTTGGTAATCGTCTTCTTAGTTAATCTTTTAGTAGAACCGAAAAACACTTGAAGTCAGATGACTTCAAAAGCTACGCCAAAGGCGCAGCACCCCATATCATTTTCAATTATTTATTCACGAACGCCAGCCAATCGCCCGGAGCTTCTTTTTCGCCGGAAGTAATGGCGAAGAATTCTTTTTGCACTGCGGCGGTAATGGGGCCGCGTTTGCCTTCGCCGACTTTGATGCGGTCAATCGTGCGGATTGGCGTGATTTCGGCGGCGGTTCCGCTGAAGAAAACTTCGTCGGCGGTGTAAAGCGTCGCTCGCGGGATCAGAGATTCGACGACTTCGTAACCCAACAGGCGTGCGATCTGAATAGCCGAATCACGAGTGATGCCGGTCAGTCCTGCGCTGGACAGAGGCGGTGTGAAAATCTTGCCGTCGCGTACAACGAAGATGTTTTCGCCGCTGCCCTCGCTGACGTAACCCTGAGTATCCAGCGCAATGCCTTCGACATAGCCGTTGGCCATGGCTTCCATCTTGATAAGCTGCGAATTCATGTAATTTGCGCCGGCTTTGGCAGTCGGCGGCAGAGTGTTCGGATGCATACGCGCCCAGCTTGAAATGCAAACATCAACGCCGTCTTCGATGGCTTCGGCTCCCAGATACTTACCCCAAACCCAACTGGCGATGTAGGCTTCAACAGGATTGTTCAGCGGGTTGACGCCGAAAGCTCCGTAACCGCGAAATACGACTGGGCGCAGGTAACATTCCTTGAAGTCGTTGATGCGAACGGTTTCAAGACAGGCTTCCATCAATTGTTCGATGCTGAATTCCAGCGGCATGCGGTAAACGTGACAGGATTCATGAAGCCGTTTTACGTGTTCGCGCAACCGGAAAATCGCAGGCCCCTGCGGAGTCGAATAGCAGCGAATGCCTTCAAACAGTGAAGAGCCGTAATGAACCACGTGGGACATGATGTGGATGTTGGCATCGTTCCAGTCAATGAATTTGCCGTTGTGCCAAATCTTCTGTGCGTTGTTGTTGGAACTCGTTGGATGAGCCATATCAGTTTGATTACTCCCTCAAAAATTGTTGCCGGAAACTCGGTCAGGCAGGAAAAATGTGATTGATTATGTTGAACCGAACCGATAGGCATCATATAAGTCGGCTTCCGTTACGGTCAAGCAACTGATTGGTATGCATAGCTTTCGGCGTATAGAAAAGGAAAGAACTTCATGAACTTCGATCAAATTCGCGAATACTGTCTGTCGCTGCCACATGTCACTGAAGACGTGCAATGGGAACACGACCTGCTTTTCCGCATCGGCAACAAGATGTTCACGGTTTTGGTGCTGGACGCTGACAAGCCTTACCGAATGAGTTTCAAATGCACACCTGAAGAGTTTGCCGAACTGACCGAACGCGAAGGCATTGATCCTGCGCCTTATGCAGCGCGGAATCATTGGGTGGCGCTGACACGTTTTGATGTCCTGTCGAAGACTGAACTCAAACGATTGATCAAAGATTCATACGAAATGGTCAAAACCAAACTGCCGAAGAAGGTTTTGGCTGCTCTGAACTAAACCAACCAAATGGAGATTTACTCGATGGCTTACGCACATAAATTAACCGGTAATCAACCTATCAAGCTGAACAACTTTGATCCTGAATACGACGGCGGGTTGACCAAAGAAGACGGTGAAGCGAAGTTGAAAAAGCTGAGCGCCGAACTGACTCGGTTGCAGGAATTGCTTTACGCCGCCGGTCAGCATTCGGTCTTGATCGTGCTGCAAGGCCGAGACACTTCTGGCAAAGACGGCACGATTAAAACGGTCATGGGGCCGCTGAATTCGCTAGGCTGCGAAGTGGCTTCGTTCAAAGTTCCAACCGCCGAAGAATTGTCGCACGACTTTCTGTGGCGAGTTCACCAGCAAACTCCGGGCAAAGGCGAAATCACGATCTTCAACCGTTCGCATTACGAAGACGTGCTGGTTGTCCGGGTTCATAAATTCGCGCCGGATAAAGTCTGGCGAGCACGTTACGACCACATCAACAATTTTGAAAAACTGCTGGCGGATTCAAGCACCATCGTCCTGAAGTTTTATCTGCACATCAGCAAGCAGGAGCAGGAGCAACGCTTGTTGGAACGCGAACAGGACGCGACCAAATACTGGAAGCTGTCAGCAGGTGACTGGAAAGAGCGCGAACATTGGAACGATTACACGCGCGCTTACGAAGACGCGCTGAACCGGTGCAGCACTCCACAGGCTCCGTGGTTCGTCGTCCCGGCAAACAAAAAGTGGTTCCGCAATCTGGCTGTAGCCGAAGCGGTCGTTGCTGCGATGAAGCCTTACGAAAAGCAGTGGATGAAGCGGTTGGAAGAGGTCGGGCTGAAGTCGAAGGCTGAGATTGAAGCCTTTCGCGGCAAGCAATAATTAAACTGCCAAGTCTTTTTACCGCAGAGACGCAGAGAGCCGCAGAGGTTACGCAGAGCTTTTGGTGAGTCCCTCTGCGCTTCCTCAGCGTTCTTTGCGCCTCTGCGGTGAAATGGAAGTTTTATTGCGACCCATTCCTAAGTCACAAATACCTCAAGAATGAATTCGGATTGTTCAAGAATTGCCGAGTCAGTGAAACGTGTTCGACTTCGTCGTAAGCCGTTTCGGCGACCGGGTGCGAATCAAAGCTGAAGATTTGTGCTTCTGGATAAGCCATCAAAATTGGCGAGTGAGTGGCGATAATGAATTGCGCTCCTTCGCCGACCATTTCTTTCATCATAGAAAGCAAAGCCAGTTGCCGTTGAGGCGAAAGCGGCGCTTCGGGTTCGTCCAGCAAGTACAAACCGTTCGGCACGAACCGCGCTTGAAAAAGTTTCAGGAAACTTTCGCCGTGCGAGTTGGCGTCCAGGTTTTCGCCGTAACGTTCGATCAATGCCTGACGTTGGCCCAGCGCCGCGCCTTTCGCCAATCCCAACGCATAACCGGTGTATTCGTTTTCAAACTCGTCGGCCATTTCCTGAAGCTCCGCCTGCATGGTCTGCAATCGTTTGGCGAAGCTGAAGAAGTCTTCTGCGCGCAGAAAAAATC
>JAGNMH010000046.1 GCA_017991275.1 Acidobacteriota bacterium | reverse complement strand
TTCTGGAAAAGAATTTTTTGCTTTCGTTGCGCGGGCTGCACTTATTGGGCGGAGTCGTGATTCTGGAGGCGATTTGTTTGGTTCCTACTGTTAGCGATTCAAAGCTGTTGGCGGTGACGCTGGCATCGTTTTCGATCTATGCGTTGATTGTAAGTTGGTTGTGGAAATGGCTGTCTAAAACGCCGGGACGAATTGGAATCCTCAGCGCGGATTCTGTGATGTCGTCGCTTCGCAATTGGGTTTTGACGTGGAATGGGTTGCTGACAACGGTGGTTGTGTTGGCCAGTGCTGCGGCGATTGGCGAGAGGGCGTTGGCTCTGAGGTTATTGGTGACAACCGCTGCCTTCGCGTTGCCAATCGGTTTCGCGTTGATGGTGCGCGGAGAGCAAGACTTGAGGCTGATAACGGCGAGTGTTCGGCTGTGTTTGCTGAACGCTGCGTTGTGGAGTTGGGCCTGGCTACCGTCTGCAAATTCAGGCCACGGCTGGCAGTCCATCAATCGGCTGGTGATTGTCATGCTGATTGTCGAAGCTGTCTTAATCGCTTATCGCCTGATCGTTATGCGTCGAGTGACCGGCGATAGTTTGTGGCGAAAAGCCTTGCGAGCCGATTTGCCGATTCTGGCCTCCATTGGACTGGCTTCGCTGGCGTTTGTGTTGGTTGTGGAGTTTGAACAGTTCGTCAGCTTCGGCGCTGTCTTTATCGGTTGGCCTGCGATTGTGGCCGTGTTGCTGACGTTGGTCGGAGTCAGTTTGATCGGAATCGCTTTCGCCGTGTTGCCGGGTGAAGACCCATTCGATTTGGATGAGCGCGGACGCATGCGTTACGTCTACACTGCCGAAGCGTTTCTGGTGCTGACGTTCATGCATTTGCGATTGACCATGCCGTGGATGTTCGGCGGCTTCTTCGCCAGATTCTGGCCGATTGGCGTGATGGTCATGGCTTTTGCCGGGGCCGGATTGAGCGATCTTTTCCGGCGGCAGGGAAGAATGGTTTTAGCCGAGCCTTTGGGCAAGACAGGCGTCATCTTGCCGCTGTTGCCAGTGATTGGTTACTGGTCGCTGAATTCCGAAGTTCCGTATTCTGGTTTGTTGCTGCTGGTTGGATTGTTTTACGGCGTGCTGTCAGTGATGCGACGTTCGTTCGGATTCGGCATTCTGGCGGCGATGGCTGGCAATGCTGGTTTGTGGCATTTCCTGAAAGGCGTTGAAGGGATGGCTTTTTACCAGCATCCGCAATTATGGCTGATTCCGGCGGCTGCGTCGGTTTTGCTGGCGGCGCGCATCAATCGTGACAGTTTGTCGGTGGAGCAGATGAATTCGATTCGTTACGGCGCGCTGGTGACGATTTATGTTTCTTCGACGGCAGACATTTTCCTGAACGGAGTAAACGATTCTCCGTGGCTGCCGATCATTCTGGCGGTTCTGGCTGTCGCGGGAGTTGCCAGCGGGTTGATGCTTCGCATCAGGGCTTTCCTGTTTCTGGGGACGGCGTTTCTGATGCTTTCGATGCTGACTATGATCTGGTCGGCTTCGGTCAATCTGGGCTGGACGTGGTTGTGGTACGTGACCGGAATCGGTTTCGGAGTGCTGATTATCTACACCGTCGCAATGTTTGAACGAAAGCGGGAGCAGATGCTGGGATTTGTTGAACGTTTGAAGCAATGGCAATAACAAGTCTTGGCCTGTCGGATAAATTGCGAGTTGGCGAATGCTGAATCTTCTCCGACTCGCTTTGTTCAGGGAATACGCAACGTTGAAGATGCCCTTTTTTTTTCGAAGCAGCCGGCGAGCGAAGCATCAATGCGGTGGATGGCTTTAAAGTTTAACTGCCTGGGTCTTTTTGATTTGAAAACTACAACCGGGCTTCGCGTCCTGCCACGAAACTTCAGAGCCGATCAAATTTGCGCGCGAGCGAATGTTGGCCAAACCGTGGCCGCTCCGGTTCATTGCCGACCCAGACAAGCCTTTGCCATCGTCGCAAACCTCAATCACCAAATCGCTGTTGATTACACGAACAATCAAACTTACCTGTTTAGCTTTGGCGTGGCGGCAGACGTTGTTCAAAGCTTCCTGCACAATGCGATAAAGCTGAATCTGTTCGATCTGTGAAAGTTGCAAGCGGTCTTCTAATTCCGGCTCGCAAATGAATTCGTACGCGAATTTTTCTACTGCGGGAAGCTGAGCAACAGCATCTCTCAAAGCTCCTTCAAGCGCAGGCAGGAAGCCAAGGTTTTGCAGAGCCGATGGACTGAGGTCTTCGCAAATGCGGCGAATTTCCTTTGAAACGGATTCAATTTCGCGGCGAAGCTCGGCAGGCGTAGGTGCGATGGAATCTTCATCGCTGGCCGGAAGCTGGTCGGTCAGCACCAGCAAGTGCCGCAAGTCGGCCAGTGTTTGATCGTGCAAATCACGGGCGATTCGACTGCGCTCGGCTTCGGTTTCGCTGGCCAGTCGCAAACGGGTTTCTCGCAATTCGATGTTTGTATCGGCCAAAGCGAGATTGGTTTTTCCCAGTCGCAATTGCTGGCGAAAAGCCCAGGCGGCAGCGGCAACAGCAGTAACCAGCAACGATGCCAGCAGCAGAGTTCCCCACGGAAACGGCGCGCTTTGAATCCGCAAACGAACTGTCAGCGGTGCGGAATAAACCAGATCGCGGCTGATGCTGCGGGCAACAACAACATAGCCACCTGTTTGCAAGTCTCCCTGTGAAAACTGCGGATCACTGGTTTGCAGCGTTTTCAAAACTTCGCCTTTGCGGGTCTGCAATGAAAATTCGTATTGAAACTGGCTGGGAAAAGTCTTGTTTCCCAATCCCGTGACTTCCAACACAAAACTGCGCTGTGTGTAGGGCAAAGCCAATTCAGCAACCAATTCATCCGGCTGATGAATCTTTTCCGCCACCAACCTCTTGATCAACAGCCGTGGCTCGACAGAGCTTGGGTGGTGATGAACGACTCCACGATTTGTGCCGATCCAAACTTCGTTGCCAGTTAAAGGCGCAGCCAACGCGAAGACTTGTTGCGAAGACAATCCCTGTTCGGTGTCAAAACGAATCGAGACATTTTCCGTCGGCAGTCGTTTTGGCAACAGCTTTACCAGTCCGGCATTTTTGGTGGCGATCCAAATGGTTTTGCGGTCTGACGCTTCGCGCGTCACCAGCAAATCCTGAGCATCCAAACCGCCGCGAACTTCGCGGAAAGTTTCGCCTTCACGAACAAACACGCCTTGCGACGAAGCCAGCCAGAGTTTTTCATCGTCGAAGACAATCGCCCGGATGGCTTTTTCACCTTCACTGGCAATTGGCGCTTCGATTCGCCGAGATTGTGAACCGTCGTAACGCCACAACTCGCCGTCGGAAGTTCCAAACCACAGAGCCTGATCGCCTTCGGCAGTCAGACAGATTGCGCGCTGCGCCGCTACGTCATTTAGTTTTGGTAAGGCCGGAACGAGTTTGTTGCCGTCAATTCGCTCAACGCCTCGACCGAAAAATGAAGCGTAAATCTGACCGCGAAAGCTGGCGACGGCTCGAACGCTTTCCTTTGACTGCGGAGCTTCAGATTGCGGATTTTCTGGCCCGGAAGTTTCAGGTTGAATCGCGGAGTTTTCACTTTCGATGGTGATCCCAGCAATCTGTTGTTCATTGACTCGGATGAAATTTGCTGAGGCTTTTGTCTTGACGAACAAGCCGTCGCTGGTGCCTGCCCAGATTGCGCCAGCCGTGTCCTCGATCAGCGAATAGACCGAACGGTTTTCAAGCTCGACAATCTGCGCGGCTAAGCTCTCCGGCAAAGCAAGTCGAAACAACCCGCGGTTCGTGCCACACCAAAGTTCGCCGCCGGAAGCTTGCAGCAAGTCGCGAACATAATTGCTCTGCGAATCGCCGCTTAGCGTCGTGGCGCGAAAGCTTTCTCGGTCGTAACGGCAAACTCCACGATCGGTGCCAAACCAAACGACGCCTTCGCGGTCACGAAAAACCGCGTTGATTTGATTCGAGCGCAAACCACCAGCCGTGTTTTCAAAGGTCAGGTGTTCAACTTCGCCCCCATCTGGCTTGAGCAAAAAAGCTCCACGGCGATTGGTGCCAATCCACAACTCGTTTTCGCCGCCGCCAATTGTTTTGATGGCTTCAGTTTGCAATGAAAATCGCTTCGCCGTTCCATCCGCGAACAGCCACAGCGCGCCAGATCGCTCGTTGGCGAATTCGCCAAGCCAAAGCTTCTCGCCCTCTGAAAACACAGACGAGACAAAGTATGGGCGCGGAGTTTTAATCGTCGCTTCGCGGATTTCTTTGCCTTGATGAATCAACAGCCCGCGACCGCTGGAACCGATAACCCATTCGCCCGAAATCGTCGCAGTCGCAGCAGTCAACGGCAGTGAATCTTCAGCCGAATTGGCTTTTTTTAGTTGTGCGGGATTTGTGGACGGATCCAGTTTGACCAAGCTTAAGGCCGCTGCCGGGCGAGCGGAATTGGAGGAATTACCGATTGGCTGATTCGGATTCGATTCGGTGTAACGAAAAATTTCTCCGCGTTGGGTGACCAACAGAACTTCGTTTTTCCGAGAAACGGCAATTGAATTAACAGTTCGCCCGTGAGTTTCTTCCAGAACTTCAAGACGTTCGTCATGCCACCGAGCTGCACCGGAATCCGTTCCGATCCACAAAACGCCGCGAGCATCCAGCTTCAATGCCAACACACGACGAGAAGGCAACGAAGTCTCGCCTGGAACGGCTTCGACATTTCGTCCGTCATATCGTACCAGTCCGTTGTCAGTTCCAAACCACATCAGCCCGCTCGAGTCTTCGGCGATCGCATTAACTCTATCCGACGGCAAGCCGTGAAAAAGCGTCACTGCTCCCCAGCGATGCAGGTTCAAAGTCGCGTTGTCCGTGATTGTCGGTGTCGGAGTGGGGGTGGCTGGCGGTTGGTCGGTGGTCGGCGGAGTTTGTTCAGACTGCGAAGCGATGATCGAAGCGGCAAGCGCCAGCAGCAAAATCAGACTGGATATTTTGGAGAGAGTTTTTTTGAACACGATGGGTCATTACGCCTTCACAATCCGTTGCTCAAAAAGCCGTTCGACTTCGTCGCGGGTTATTTCGCTGGCCGCAATTTTCAAAAACAATACGATCATCTCGTCTGTCGTTGCCTCCTGCGGCTATCTTACCCCTTCAATTGCCTTTGGCAAAAACTTCGCGTTCGTTGCCAAGATCGCGGGCTGATGGAGTGATGATGGTTTTGGCATTGACGAAAATCTTTTCGCCTTTGGCTGAAGCTCGACGAACGTCTTCTTCGCAAACGAATTCAACAGCTTTGTGTTCGGCGCTTTTGACTGGCGCAGGCAACGCAGCAGGTTTGGTTTCGAGCAGCGGTGCGCTTTGAACTGGCGCAGTAACTGGCTCTGACGGAGTGCGCGCGTTCAGGAATTTATCCACAAGACTGGCGATTGCTGCACGATCAATTTGCGGTGAAGGCTTGGCGGTTGAAATGACTGCTTGCGACGGTGCGGCAGTTGTGGCCTGAACTGTTTCGGCTGAAGTCACGGGGCGAACTTCAAAAGCTACACGCTTGATGTCCATCAGGTGCAGTGGCGAGATATTGTCCGACGTGACATTGCCCCCCCAGGAACCGCAACCCAGTGTCATAGAAGGAGCCAGCGCAGTCGAAAAACCAATTGCTCCGTGCGTCGAAGGGGTATTGACGACAACTCGCGCCGTTGGCATCAGCAGGCCGTAACTAAGCGCGGCTTCACGGTTTTGAGTGTGAATCGAAGAAGTGTGACCCATTCCGCCATAATGCAGAATTTCATCGCAAAGCCTGCTTCCTTCTTCTAACCCGTTGGCCACGTAATAAGCCAGGATTGGTGAAAGCTTTTCGATGGAAAGTGGGTATTCGCGTCCAACTCCGCCTACTTCGGCAACAAGACAGCGAGTATTGGGCGGAACGCTCAAGCCTGCCCATTCAGCCAGCGTTGTCGCCGGTTTGCCCACTATTTTTGGATTGAGCGTGCGGTTTGGAGTGACAACCAGTTTGGCGAGTTGATCGGCTTGAGCAGCATTCAGGAAGTAAGCGCCCTGTGCGGCCAACTGTTCACGAACTTGTTTGTCCACTGGCGAGTCAACCACTATTGCCTGCTCGGAAGCGCAGATTGTTCCAAAGTCAAAACAAGTCCCGGCCAGAATGTCACGAACGGCTTTTGAAACGTCGGCAGTTCGTTCGATCAATGCAGGCACGTTGCCGGGGCCAACTCCGAAAGCCGGTTTGCCGGATGAATAAGCCGCACGAACCAAACCCATTCCGCCTGTGGCCAAAATCACCGCTGTCAGCTTGTGCTTCATAAGAGCGTCAGTGCCTTCCAGCGAAGTCATCTCGACGCAGCCAACGGCTTCAGCGGGTAACCCGGCTTTGACACCGGCTTCGCGCATGACATTGGCGGTTTCGACAACGCAACGAGTTGCAGACGGATGCGGGCTGAGCACAACGGCGTTGCGTGATTTGATAGAAATCAAAATCTTGAAGATCGCCGTCGAGGTGGGGTTAGTCGAAGGAATAATTGCCGCGACAACCCCACGCGGCGCGGCAATTTCGACGACTGAACCAGTGTCGCGGACGACACCGACAGTCCGCAAATTCTTGAAATAGTTATGAATATCTACGGCTGAGAAAAGATTCTTGACGTTTTTATCCGCAGAGTTCCCGTAGCCGGTTTCTTCGTGAGCCAGGGTCGCCAATCGGAAAGATTGTGATTGAGCGGCGACAGCCATTGCTTCACAAATCGAATCAATTCTAGCTTGATCGAAGGTGGCAACGACGGCTTGCGCGCGATGAGCAGCTTCAACCAAATCGCGCGCGGCTTGGATTGATTGCAGGTCTTTGTCTGCCATAACAGGTCAAAAGTTCAGTCCTTACTTTTTGCCGTCGGGCAATGCTTTCTGGTCTTTTCCTGTCAAAGCGCCAGCCGATTTTGGCAACACCCGCTCGACTTCGCTGTGCGGACGCGGAATGACGTGAACCGACACCAGTTCGCCGACTCGCCTTGCAGCGGCTGCGCCCGCGTCAGTTGCAGCTTTGACTGCGCCGACATCCCCGCGAACAAAGACTGTCACCAACCCAGCGCCGATGTATTCCTTGCCGACAAGCTGAACGTTCGCCGCTTTGACCATCGCGTCGGCGGCTTCAACTGCACCTACAAAGCCTTTGGTTTCGACCATGCCCAGAGCTTCCATGCTCATTTGCTCTTCCTCCAAATTGAAGTATTTAAGTGATTTGATTTCTGATGAACTTGAACGGCGGGGATCATAAACCGCCCTTATCAAAATGCACAAGCGGCGACTCATCGCACCGTTGGACGATTAAGGATGAGCGCGCCGCCTGAACGTCAACGCATTGAAGTAGAATTGAAGTAGAACTGTTACTTCTGCTTGGCGATAACTTTAGCCGAGAATTTCTTGTAACTGGCTTCTGGAACGATCTTCTTTGACACTAATTGATCCTTGGATTTGTAAGGGCGGCCTTTAATGATCGCATCAGCATAAACTTCACCAACTCCGGGCAAGGCAACGAGCTGTTCTTTGGAACAGGAGTTAATGTCGAGCAGTTCAGCATCATCCTTTTTAGCTTTTGTCGGAGCTTCCTTCTTTGCCGCCGGAGCCGCTTTTTTGTCAGCCGTTTTATTTTGCGCTGAAACAACGGCGCCAGCCAGTGACAGCGCTAAAATTACAAACAACAACTTGGCAACAAGATTTTTGTTCATCGGGTCTTTCTCCTTAATTTCTGAAGTGTAAATTGGGAGACTCGGCAGCACTGCCGGGCCACGGTTTTGCTGGCAGGGAGATTAGCACACAGGTTTGGCCACGCAAGATACTGATGGTAAAACTCTGAACTCAAGTTCTTGTGCAGTTTTACGGATGGACAGAATAAATGAATTAGGTTATCTTCCGACGCGTGGTGATCCTCACTAGGCGTTAGTTATCAAATTTAGCGCGTTGATCCACAAGCAAAAATCCGTGAATCCGATTCCTCAAATGTTCATTGCTGATCGGATATTTGCTCAAGATTGACGAAATTAGCCCTAGCAATCACCATGAGTTCGTTAAGCGATATTCCATAAGGCAATGCTTCTGGTTGCTTTGCCAACAAGGCGAGCGCGTAAACGAATTTTGCCCCTTCCGGTAAGAACCAAAAAATTAATTTTGATCGCAGTGCCCTGAGTTGTTGAGCCTTCCCCCGCTCAGTTCTTTATAAAATCGGGCTACGCCTCTAGAGACATGCATACTGGCAGTCGTCTCCTCTTCGCTTCGTTATGACCCCCAAACACTACACTACGAAGTAGCGGGATCGAACTTGTTCAGGTCTGGCGGCCTCACTCCGCTATTTGAGGAAAAGAAACGTATGAAGAAGTTCACCTTGATCAGCACGACAATTTTGCTCGTTGCTTTGGTTTTTAGTAATTCAGCCATTAATGGTTTTTTGATGAGTTGGTTGAATACACCCGCCATCACCAAAGCCGAGATTTCCGGCAAGGATGGTGATCTAACAGTTACTCAGGCCAATACAGTCGTCAATAAATACGGCAAGCTGGCAGTTGATGCTCCAGCCGGAGCTTCTCAAATCGCGGTGGATAATCCGGGCGGCCCAAACGGTCTGGACATTAACACTTTAACTGCGGGCGATTTGATCATGATCGTGCAGATGTCGGGAGCTTCAATTGATTCTAGTAACACGCCAACCTACGGCACAGTGACCAATTTGAATAACGCCGGGCGGCACGAATTCGTCACAGTCAACAAAGTTCAAGGCAACACGATTACGATTAACCCCCCTTGTGGCGGACTAAGGTTTAACTATACGGCTTCAGGCAAGGTTCAAGTCATTCGCGTCCCGCAATACACTAATCTGACAGTCAACACTGGAGCATCAATAACAGCTCCCGCCTGGAACGGTGTCATTGGTGGCGTTGTGGTTGTTCACGTTCAAACCAATGCCATTATCAACGGAAATGTTGAAGCCAGCGGCCTAGGTTTTCGCGGCGGTGCATTGTCTGGAGCAGGCGGAGCAGGTTTTCGCACTGATTACGTGACAGATCAGCAAGATTTCGGCGCAGAAAAAGGGGAAAGCATTGCCGGTTATCAAGCCGATTATGATTTGCAAGGTGGACGTTATGGACGAGGAGCGGCTGCTAATGGCGGCGGCGGCGGGACTTCTCATAACTCAGGCGGTGGTGGCGGAGCCAATGGCAATAACGGAAAAACCTGGTCGGGCCAGGGAGTAATGGACGGTTCCACAGTTGGGGCGGCCGCTTGGACTATTGATCCCGGCTACACCGCGAACCTCAACAAATTGACTGATTCATCAGGCGGTGGACGCGGCGGATATAGTTACGCAATTTTCAATCAAGATGCTTTGGCAAAGCCTCCAGGTGACTGTCTGTGGGGAGGCGACTGCCGTCGTGAAGTCGGCGGACTCGGCGGACGTCCTGTCACTCAGGATACTTCGGGACGTATTTTCTTCGGCGGTGGCGGCGGCGCTGGCGCTCAGAATAATGATACTGGCGGAGCCGGAGGAAATGGCGGCGGGTTGGTTTACATCATTGCAGACACTCTAAGTGGCAGCGGAACTCTCAGAGCCAACGGCTCAAACGGTGGGGCGACACGTGGCGAAAGCCGCGACGGCGCAGGTGGCGCTGGCGCCGGGGGGACGGTTGTCGTTTCAGCGAGAGTCTTGTCAGGGAGTCTTAACGGACAGGCTAATGGTGGTAATGGCGGAAACCAGTTCGCTCCAGTAGCCCCCTATGATGTTGAATCGGAAGGCCCTGGTGGCGGTGGCGCTGGCGGTTACATCGCTTTCACCGGCGGAACAATGACTACCCAGGCCAATGGAGGTCTTCATGGCTCAAGCCAGGCGCCTTCGGTTTCTGAATTCCCAGCCAATGGAGCAACAAGAGGCGCAACCGGCCAAGTCGTCAACTCAGTTGGGGCGATTCCATTTTGTTCAACAACTTCCGACCTCTCAATCACCAAAACCAATAATCAAGCTACGGTGGTGCCAGGCGCTCCAACGACATACCAAATTGTAGTTCGTAATAATGGACCGAATGACGTTTTCGGGGTCCCTGTAACTGACACTTTACCTGCTGTCTTTACCAACGCTTCGTGGACTTGCACGGCTTCGGCTGGCTCTGCCTGTCAAGCGCCCAGCGGCGTCGGCAACATCAACTCTAAAGTTGATTTGAAAAATGGCGGTACTGCAACCTTCGCTCTGACAGCCACTGCCAACTCATCGGCAACCGGAACGGTGACAAACACCGCAACTGTCGGCATGCCTGATGGCGCGGTTGATCCAAATTCAAACAATAACTCTGCCAGTGACACTGACACACTTACGCCGCAAGCTGATCTTTCCATCACCAAAACCGACGGCTCTCAAACCGCCGTCGCAGGGATGCCGATCGTTTACACCATCGTCGTTCGCAACAACGGCCCGAGTACAGTCAACGGAGCAACTGTCACTGATAATGTTCCGACCAAATTAACAAATGTCACCTGGACTTGTGCTGCCTCTGCCGGAGCAACCTGTGCCGCACCAAGCGGCAACGGCAGCATAAATACGACTGTAAATTTGTTACCAGGGGCAACAGCAACTTTCAGTTTGCAAGCCACTGTAATCAATTCAGCAACAGATACTCTTAGCAATACTGCAACTGTCACTTCGCCAGCATCTGCGCCGGACACGTCACCAGCCAACAACACTGCCACTGATATTGACACTATCGTGACTACGGTTGATATGGCGATAACCAAGACAAATGGGACGACAACCCTGGTTCCGGGCACTCAAACAACTTACACGATAACGGTTAGCAACTCTGGCCCAAGCGCAGTAGTTGGCGCGGCTGTAGCCGACAGCTTGCCGGCAACTTTGACCAATGCCACCTGGACCTGCACTGCATCTGCGGGATCAAGCTGCGGTTCGCCCAATGGCTCTGGCAGTATCAATACAACGGTTAACCTGGCGGTCAATGGAACCGCAACTTACACACTGACAGCCACGGTTGCCGCCAACGGAACTGGAACGCTGTCGAATTCAGCCAGTATTGCGCCGCCACCCGGCGTTGTCGAAATCAACGGTGCGAACAATGCCGCAACTGATACGGACGCCTTGTCATCAACTGATTTGGTTATCACCAAAACCAACAGCGCGGCTCAGGTAACGCCTGGTCAACCTACGACTTTTAGCATGGTGGTGACAAACAACGGGCCAATTGCAGTAACTGGCGCGACTGTTACTGACAACCTGCCAGCTACTCTGAGCAATGCTACATGGACTTGCACCGCTTCCGCCGGTTCAAGCTGTGGCGCGCCAACCGGAACCGGCAACATCAATGCGACAGTCAATCTGGCCGTAAACGGCACAGCGACTTTTAGCTTAACAGCTCAAACAGCCAACGCTGCTACTGGAACATTAACAAACACTGCGACTGTCGGTTTGCCTAATGGAGTTGCCGATCCTAACCCGGCCAATAACTCTTCGACTGTTTCGCGCCAGTTCCAACCGGTTACCGATCTGTCCATTACAAAAACCAATAACACAAACACTCTGGTTCCCGGCACTCCGACAACTTATGTCATTGTCGTTGGTAATTCCGGCCCAAGCGCGGTTGTTGGAGCGCAAGTAACAGATACCGTGCCTGCCAATTTGGTGATTAGCTCGTGGACTTGCTCTGCTTCGGTTGGATCGAGTTGCGCGGCGGCCAGTGGAAACGTAAACATCAACACGACGGTCAGTTTGTTGCCCAGCGGAACGGCGACTTTTACGGTGAACACAACTGTTGCCAGCACAGCAACCGGCACAATTACAAACACGGCGACCGTTGCGGCCCCGTCCGGTTCGACCGATCCCAATCTGTCGAACAATTCTGCCAGCGACAGTGACACGTTGACCCCTACTTCCGACTTATCCATCACCAAATCGAACAATGCCACAATAGTGACTGCAGGCACTCAGGTCAGTTACACAATAAATGTCATCAATAACGGCCCAAGCGCAGTTTCCGGCGCGGCAGTTGTTGACAATTTGCCTGCCAAACTGACCAATGCAACCTGGGTCTGCGTTGCTTCCGCCGGATCAAGCTGCAGCTCAACATCAGGTGCCGGCAGCATCAACACAACTGTCACGCTGGCAAATGGCGGTAATGCGGCTTTCACCATAACAGCGACCGTGGCCGCGGATGCGCTTGGCACGTTGACCAATACTGCGACAGTCACTAATCCGTCCGGCTCAACCGATCCTGTCCAGGGCAACAATTCGGCCAGCGATACCGACACTGTTATTTCGCAATCGAATCTTCGTATTGCCAAGACCGCCACTCCGACACAGCCGGTACCGGGATCGCCGTTCACTTACAAGATTATTGTCACCAATGACGGACCGAGTCCTGTTACAGGCGCAACAGTCACAGACAACGTGCCTGCCATCCTGACAAACGTCTCGTGGATTTGCTCAGCTTCCAGCGGCTCAGCCTGTGGTCAAGCAAGCGGAACCGGCAGCATAAATACAACCGTTAACCTGGCCAGTGCTGGCGTGGCGACTTTTACCTTAACTGCAACATTGCCTGCAGATGCAACTGCCCCGGTAACAAATACTGCCAGCGTTACTCCGCCGAGTGGCTCTACAGATCCTGACACAGCTAACAATCAGACGTCTGTGACTTCGACACCTGTGCCTAACAGTGATCTGGTTGTAACCAAGACGGCCAATGTCGGTACCATACGCGCCGGTGACGAAGTAACTTACACAATCACCGCCACCAACAACGGCCCATCAGTAGCGACCAATGTCGTCGTCAGTGACCCGCTTCCTGCGGAAGTCACGCTGGTATCGGCGACTTCTACAAAAGGAACTTGTGCCGGCACGACAACTGTGACCTGTAACATCGGCACACTCGCTGCAAGTTCGCCTAATAATCAAGCGGTTGTGACTGTTAAAGTTAAAGTGCCGTTCACTTTCCCTGTCGGCCCGCTTAGCAATTTGGCAACGGTGACATCGGGAACTACTGATCCAACCAGCGGCAATAACACCAATACTTCGGTCGTGACGGTCAATCCGCCGCCAGGCGCGAAGTTCATGCAAAACGACATCACCATCAGAGCTGCTGGAGCTGATGTTTGTATCGGCGGAGGTAACGTCCTGACTGTGGAGGTGAAATCACATAACTCTGGCGATGGGTTCCAGCGTGACAATCCTGGACCGGAATTGCTGGCTCTTCTACCAGTCGAATTAAACACAATTCCAGGTTCATGCACTGCCACAACCGGAAGTTGCACGCTGACTTCGGCGCAAGCCGAATGGAATGGAGATATTGCTCCTGGCGCCACGTTGATTGTGACCTTCCAGGTTCGAGTCAGGCAAAACGTGAATGTCGGAGATCGCTTCTGTTCGATCTTCAAGGTGAACTACGACACGAACAGTGACAACGTGAACGACGCTTCGACATCGGTTAATTTCTGCCAGACGGCCAATTGTCCTGCGAATCCTTGCACTCCTGGAGTTGATTGCCCTGAATCAACAATCGGCCCAGGCTTGAAATTACCGACGGATAAGGTCAGCAGTGATCAACGACCTGGTTCTGTGCTTATATTTCCAATCTATTCGTCAAGCGCCTCGAATCCGAATCAGCAAAACACCCGGATCAATCTGACGAACGTACACACTTTGTCACCGTCCTATTTGCATTTGTTCTTTGTTGACGGAACAACGTGTTCAGTGGCCGATAACTTCCTTTGTTTGACACCAAACCAAACTGCCAGCTTCCTGGTTTCCGACCTGGATCCAGGCGTGACTGGTTACATCATCGCCGTGTCCGTTGATAGCAAAGGGTGCCCGGCAAATTTCAATTATGTGATTGGCAGTGAATTCATCAAACTAACCTCTGGGCATTCCGCCCAATTGGCGGCGGAGGCAGTGGCCGCAATAGATCCTCCTGTCTGCGCACCTGGTGACAGTACTGCGCAAATCAACTTCAACAGCGCCAATTTCCAGCAACTTGGTCGAGTAATTGCCGCCGACGGTTTACCAAGCCGCGCAGACGGTAATGACACACTGATTGTGGTCAATCGTATCGAAGGAAACCTTGGATTGGGAGCAACGACACTCGGAACACTTTTTGGAATCTTTTATGACGATTCCGAAAATGCTCTTAGTTTCTCTTTCACCGGTTCCTGCCAGTTTATGAATGCACTTAGTAATAGCTTTCCACGAACGACACCTCGTTTCGAAACGTTCATTCCCGCTGGTCGCAGTGGTTGGTTAAAAATCGGATTGTCAGGGTCGGATAATAATGGAGCAATTGTTGGAGCAATTTTGAATTCCACTTCAACTCTTAGTGGTTTCAATGGAGGCCGTAACTTCCACAAGCTGACGCTTAGCTCGAACGCGAGCTTGACGATTCCGGTCTTCCCGCCGTCTTGTCAGTAATCTCTCAGCCAATCTCGCTTATTTGAGATGGCTTGAGTGAAAGATCGCCCAAAAAAAGAAGCCACCTGGTTTTCAACAGGTGGCTTCTTTTTTTGGTGATTGAATTATCGGCTCCACAATTTCAACTGGTCATGGAGGATCAAGCTGTTTTGGCTACGCTTGGGGTTGAGGTCGAAGAGTTCGGACCCAATACCGTGAGACTCACCGCCATTCCACAAGACATGGATGTTCGCGATTTAAAACGATTTTTTCTGGATCTCCTTGCCGATATGCAAGAGGAGGGAAAACGCCCGAATGCGCTTCATGATCGTCGTGATCGGCTGTCGGCACGAGCAGAA